>NZ_JBRCAD010000022.1:0-19647 GCF_053493415.1 Trichothermofontia sp.
GTGTCGGGGGCGTGGGCGGGGTTGCGGTATTTGGTGGCTATTTGTTTGACCTGCCAGCCGTTTTCTTGGCTGAGTGCCATCGCCCGCATGCCCACGGGGCGGCAGACTTCTTTCATGGTTTCCATCGTGGGCGCTTCGGTCTGACCTTCCAGGGATGAAGCCAGGCCGGAGCGGAGCATATCAAGCTGTTCCACTTCCTGCACGGCCCTGGCCAGTGCGGCGGGGTTGACCGCGGCTTGGGCAGTGGCGGGCTGAAGGAGCAGGAGCGCGATCGCGATTCCCACTCCCGTAAGCCATCGATAGATTGGCAGCATGGGTCGTCTCCTAAATTGGGCTTAAACAGACACACTGGCTGGGCTTTCTGGGGACAAGCCGCCGATGGGCTTGACCAAATCGACCCCAAAGATCGCTCGCAACCCCAGCCGTTCGTACCAGGGCACCGCGGCCCCCAGGCGCATTTTGGTCATAAAGTATTGTTCAAACAGGGCCTTGCCCCAGATCACCCATTTCCCCTGCACGGCATAGGAGTAGCGGCGTTTACCCGTAATCGGGTCGGGCAGGACTGGTGCGGCCACGTAGAGAATGCCAGTATCGCCAAATTCGGCAAAGCAGATGGCCTCCAGGGTGGGGGTTTGCAGCGGCTTTTGGATGGCTCCCAACTGTACGGCGATATTGTGGGAAACGGCCATGCCCATCGCCTCGGTCATTTGTCCACTTTTGGGTAGGCCAATGGGCACGGGGAACTGCTCAGGCTGAGTGAGGTTGACCGTAACGCCTAGGGCGTAGACCGACGGGAAATCGGGGTGCTGGTAGGTGGGCAGCACGGGAATAAATCCCTTTTCGTTGCCTAACCCAGGAGCCTTTTGAAGGAACGACGCGCCCCGAAAGGCGGGGAGAATCATGGCGTACTGCTGGGGAATGGTGCGGCCATCGTTAAGGGTGAGGCTGTCTGGGGCGATGGCGGTAATGGCTGCATGGGTAATCACCTCAATGCCACGCTTGCGCAGCAGGGCTTCGGTCAGTTTCTGGGCGTTTTTAACCTGGCTGACCCCCAGGTGCCCGGCGTAGGGTTCGGGGGTAACCAGGGTGAGCGTGGCGCGATCGCGCAATCCTTTTTGGCGCAAAATCTGCTCCGCCATCAGGATAAATTCGTAGGCTGGCCCAAAGCAGCCTGCCCCAGGGGCCGCTCCCACCACTAATGCACCAGGATTCTTCAAAAATTTGAGCCACGCCGTTCGAGCCTCCTGGGCGTGACTGGGGGAACAGATGGAATGGGTGTAGCCCCCGTGGGGGCCAAGGCCAGGAATGGCGTCGAAGGCAAAGCTAGGGCCAGTGGCGATCGCCACATAGTCGTAGTCTAGGGCTTGACCATCCTCTAGGGTGATACGTTGCGCCCGTGGGTCTAGCCCGGTCACTTTGCGGGTAATCAGCTCTACCCCGTGCCGCTGCGCCAGGGGGGCCAGGTCGAGCTGAAAATGGTCGAGGGGGTCTACATCCAGCCCCACCCGCACCAGACCTGGAATAAAGGTGAATTTGGACTGATCAGAGATCAGTGTCACCCGGTGCTGAGAGGGCAGCAAGTGGCGCAATTCGTAGGCGGTGGGTAGACCGCCCAATCCGGCACCAATCACAACAACGTGAGCCATGAAAGAACCTCAATGCGATATTCAACGGAGTGACCAGGAAACATCTCTAATGGCTAAATATTATTAGATAACCATCTAGTTATATTTGTTGCGAGGAAATTACAGGGTATCACCACTGACCCTAGGTCTGGGGAGGGATCAACCTCTGGGGCGAGGGATTGCGCGTTGACGAGATGGCGTTACTCAGTCAGCAGGCTGCGCAGCATCCCGGCATTTTTTTTCGTACACCTGTGTGCGTTGGGTAAGCAGGGCGGCGGTCGGTTCATCATGGGCTTGATCCACGGGAAAGCGCGATCGCACCGTGCGCACCCCTGCTCCCTGCCCCTCCACCAGCTTGTTGATGCTGCGGTAGGTCCACCCCTGGACAATCCTCCTTGACAGACATACCTTGCGCCTCGGCCTGGATCTACCTGCCCTGCCCAAGCGATTGGTTTGTAATTTTATTTTACCATTTTATAACTAATTAGTTATACTGTTAAGAGAGGTTACAATCCTGCCGTCGCAATTTCCCCCTGGGTTGCTTGCTGTACCGGGGAGTCGCAATCTATTCATGCTTGGAGATTATGGCTATGAAAACGAATGTTGGTACCGTCGATCGCGCTGTTCGCCTGGTTTTGGCGGTGGTGCTGCTGTACCTGGGGCTGGTGCTGTACAGCGGTTCTGCCCTAGGCATTGGCCTGGTTGGGGCGGGGGCGGTGCTGCTGGTCACTGGCCTGGTGGGCTTCTGCGGGATCTATAGCCTGCTGGGGCTGCATACCAACAAGACTCCGAAAGTGCAGTAGAGGTCTCCACCGGAAGATTTCTACTGTGCCAATCCCGTCGTGATTTGGCATCTGTAGGGTGGGCACTGCCCACCCTGGAAAGCTCGTTGGCCAGAGGCCATCTCAATCATTCACTACGTTAGAAAATCACCATGACTTACCATTTCAGCAAAGTTGTTGACGCCACCTTCGAGGCGGCGATCGCCCAGGTAACCGCCTCCCTCCAGCAGGAGGGCTTTGGTGTTTTGACCGAAATTGACGCCCAGGTCGCCTTTAAGAAAAAGCTCAATGCCGGGTTTCGCCCCTACAAAATTTTGGGAGCCTGCCACCCGCAAATTGCCTACGAAATGCTACACCTCGATGACAAGGCGGGGGTGCTGTACCCCTGCAACGTGGTTGTGCAGGAGCACAGCGATGGTCGGGTCGAAGTTTCCGCCATCGACCCGCTGAGCATGTTTGTGCCGGTCGATAGTCCCCAGGCCAGGGAAATTGCGATCACCGCCCGCGAAAAAATGCGGCGAGTCATCGATCGCCTCTCCGCCGCCCCCACCCCCGCCGCTGCTATGCCCCACGAGTACGCGATCTAAGATCCGATGCTATTGCCTATGGATACCCATCTGCCGATGGCAGCGTCCTTCCTGTCTCGGCAGCAACCGCTCAACTTTTTGACCGGGGCTAGCGTTGCTGCCACCACAGGTTCAGCGCTCTACGTGGCAGGTAAATCCCTGACGCTCCTAGGAGCAGCCACGGGGGCAGGCGGAGCGATTCTGGCTAAGGATGCTCGGTGGTAGAGGCGCAATTGATGTTAGCCACTTGCATGACATTGTCGCCAGTTCTTAAATTTAAGGCCCATCCATGAGGTTTTGTATGAGAAAAGTATTTTCCTGGCGGTTATGGTTGGGTGCTTTAATTTTGGGGGTCTGGCTCGGATTAGGGCTATGCAACCCTCCCAACGCTGCCGCCGCCATTCGCCAACTGGAGGAAGCGCCAGGGCAGGTGGTTTATCAGTCGCGGCAAACGCTGAAGGATCAGCATGGTCGTAGTTGGCAGGCGATCGCCTTCAAACGCATTCGCCCCGATGGCCGTACCAGCTTTGCCCTGCGCCTAGTGGGCTTTCCCGGTGTAGCCGCCATTGACCGCAGCCAACCCCTCACCCTGACCAATTCCCTGGGCCAGACCCTGACAGCAGCGGATGACTCCGGCCAGATCTTCACCGACGAGACGGCTCCAGAACCCAACGTCGGGCAGTACGATTTGCAGCCCTTGTTACCCCAACTCCAGGCCGAAATTCCGCTGCGGTTGACCCTGCCAACGGTGGAGGGAGAGGTCATTACCTTGAACATTCCGGCTGGGCTGATTCCAGAATGGCAAACGGTGGCCAGTCAGGACTAGGGGGATGGGGCGGCCCCCGATGGCAACCCAACGTTACAGAACTTGGCTTTGGACTTGCATCCCTTGCGCACAGCAGCCCACACCCTGATCTAGCAGGAAGGCCATCCCGCCACGGGGCTTTATCTCCTCAAATGGGGAGCCGTAGAGATGTATCGGCCTTCCCCCATTGGCAAGTCGCTGATTCGCCAGCGTAGTGCCGGGGATTTGTTTGGCTATGTGGAAAAGTCATCCTGGGGATGAGCAAGTTCAGCCAAAAGCTGCGGGCCTTTGTGGAGCGGGCCGCCGCCACGACCCAGCCTGTGATCTTGCCAGCTCCTCCTGGTAGCGGCAAAACCTTTGTGGCAGGGCTGATCCATGCTTGCTCTGGTCTGGCAGAGCACCCTTTTGTAGAACTGGATTGTGCCCAACAACTTGCCCAGATGGAAGGTATTTTGAGCGGTATTGCCAGCGGGGCGGCGGTCTACGCTGGGCTGCACCTGGGGCAGCGCGATCGCGACCGCAACCAGCGCATCGTGATCAGCCAACCCAGTGGAGGAGAGCGCTACCTCAGCACGGCGATGTGGCCTGGGGGGGAGACTGACGTTGGCTGAACCTGTGTTCGGATGTTCTAAAACCCCAAGGCTCTTGCGCCTTGATAAAAGACTAAACTGCTAAACCAGGCCAGTCCCAAGGACCAAGCCACCGCCAGCAGGGCAAAGCGGGTGCTTTTCGCCTCGCTCTTGAGCACAGCCACGGTGGATAGACAGGGCACATAGAGCAGGGTAAACAGCATAAAGCTATAGGCTTGTACCCAGTCGATGTGTTGGGCTAAGGTGCCACCTAGGTTGGCCTCGGTGGCGGTGCCGTAGATGACGGCTAGGCCCCCTAGCACCACTTCCTTAGCTACAAAGCCAAAGAGAAGGGCAATCGTCAGTTGAGCATCAATGCCCAGGGGGGCAAGCAGGGGCTGAAACACCTGACCAATCATACCCGCTAGGGTTTGATCGCTGGCGGGGGGAGCTGTGGTGGGCAGATGAGTCAGCAGCCATACGCCCACCACCCCGGCAATAATGAAGCGGTTTGACCAGCGCAGGAAATGCTTCACCTCGCACCAGGCCCGTACCAGCATTTGGCTCAGAGTGGGAAAGCGGTAGGGGGGCAGCTCCAGCACCAGGGGGTCTTGGTTGGGGAATTGCCCCTTAAACAGCGCAGCGGTGACGATAGCCGCCGCAAAGCTCAATAGATACAGGCTAAACAGCACGAGGGGAGCCGTTCGAGGCGCAAATAGGGCCGTGCTGATGAAAATAAACACATTTAACCGGGCCGAACAGAGGGAAAACGGAATCACCAGCATCGAGAGCAACCGCAGCCCTGGAGATCGCATCACCCGTGTGCCCATAATGGCTGGCACATTGCACCCAAAGCCCATCAGCGCCATCACAAAGGAACGCCCATCCAGCCCCAGACGTTCCATGAACGCATCCATCAAAAAGGCGGATCGAGCGAGATAGCCACTGTCCTCAATCACCGCCATGGCCAGGAAGAACAGCCCAATGACGGGAATAAAGGCCACCACTGTACCGATGCCATCGTATAGGCCCCCCAGCAAAAAGCCTTGAAGGAAGGGCGGCCAGACGGCTAGGGCGGGTTCTAGGGCCACGGCCTTGACTTGGTCTAACCCCGCCCCCAGCCAGCCCTGGAGCGGCGTGCCCAGGCTATACACCAGTTGGAAGAGGGCGAACATGAGGACGAAAAACAGCGGCAATCCCAAAATGGGGTGCAGCAGCACATGATCGAGGTGGGTGGTCAGCGTCTCCTGGTCGCGATCGGCCATGTGCACCGCATCGGCTAGGATTGCGTCGAGTTCGGTGGTTAAGGCCACCTCATCCATGAGTCGATCAGCAACGTTGGCAACTAGGGTGGGTTGTGCAAAGTGTTGAAGCGCTTGGGTAATGGTGATCACCGCCGCCTCATAGCCATGACCATACTTGGCGCTGAGCGGCACAACGGGCATCTGCAAGTGCACCGCCAGTTTATTCGCATCTACCGATACCCCAAACTTGGGCGCTTCATCGGCCATATTGAGCAACAGCACCGCTGGCAGTTGTAGGTGCTTGACCTGCAACGCCAAGCTCAACTGGCGATCAATCTGGGCAGTATTAAGAATAATAATCACCAAATCGACGGGAGTGGATTGCAGAAATTGCTGCACTACCGCTTCATCCTCAGAGAAGCCCCGCAGATCGTAAATGCCGGGTAAGTCAATCACTTCGGTCGATAGCCCCCCCATCGTGAGGGTTGCCATCATTAAATCCACCGTCACCCCCGCCCAGTTCCCAATGCTGGCCGTTGCCCCGGTAAACCGATTAAAAAAGGTCGATTTTCCCGTGTTGGGCATCCCTAGGACAGCAATCCGTTTCACTGTTACTCTCCAGCCCCATAGGCAGAAGCATGGCCCAGGGGAGCAATCCCAATGCGTTGGGCATCATGCCGCCGGAGCATCACCTCCGTGGTACCCACCCGTACATGAACCGGGCCTGACCACCATGATCGCCGGAGCATTTTCACCTGCCGTCCATGGCGGAAGCCCAGCGCCAGCAAGCGATGGTACAAACCTGGGGAGGCATCCATGCTAAGGATAGTGGCAGTGTGGCCCGGTTTTAGATAGGCCAGGTGTTCAGTGGGTGTAGGTGTAGGTGTAGGCATAGGCATAGAGAATCTCAGACTTCAATTGCAAGGGGTAATGGAGGGCATTCGGAGTCTGAACTCCCGTCCCCTCAGTTCTTTACCTTTCACTTTTCAGGTTTCAACACTTCTGTATTCTCACCTGATTGACGCTATCCCCCAGGGATGGAAGTATCCACTGGTCTCCTGGGGCCGGGTAGACCTTTAGATAGCACTGCCCACAAGGGGCGATCGCAACGATCGCTGCCAGGTGGTTAAGTCAGCCAGGGACCGATCGCGGTATTGGCCATAGCGTTGTCGCTTGTCACGGATGCGCTGGGGAAGATCGGGCAGAATCCCAAAATTGGGGGGCATGGGTTGGAAATGCTGGGGTGAGGCGCTGCTGATAAAGTCGAACAGGGCACCCATCATCGTCGTCTTGGGCAAAGAGACGGGTGGTAACCCTTGAGCTAAGCGGGCTGCATTCGTCCCCGCTAACCAGCCCCCTGCCGCCGCCGCTGTATACCCTTCGGTGCCGATTAACTGACCCGCTGCCAGGAGCGTGGGGCGTTGTTTGAACTGCAAACTGGGGAGCAATAATTCCGGTGCATTGATAAACGTGTTGCGGTGCATCACCCCCATGCGGACAAATTCAGCATTTTCTAAGCCTGGGATTAGGCGAAAGACCCGCTTTTGTTCGCCCCAACGCAGGTTGGTCTGAAACCCAACGAGGTTCCATAGGTGGCCCGCTCGATCTTCTTGGCGCAGTTGCACCACTGCATAGGGCCACTTACCCTTGCCCGGTGCGCCGGTGCCCGGTAGTTCAATCCCCACCGGTTTCAGGGGACCATAGCGCATGGTATCTTCGCCCCGGCGGGCCATTTCCTCGATCGGTAGGCAGCCTTCAAAAAATTTGGCTGTTTCCCGTTCAAAGTCTTTCAGTTCCGCTTGCTCTGCTGTACACAGGGCTTGCCAGAAGGTATGGTACTGCTCCCGATCGAGGGGACAGTTAAGGTAGGCGGCTTCCCCCTTTTGGTAACGGGAGGCGAGGAAGGCGATCCGGCGATCGATCGAGTCTCCCAGAATGATCGGACTCGCTGCATCAAAAAAACTCAGGTAGGCCTGGCCGGTAAATTGCTGCAAATCCTGGGCTAAATCGGGGCTGGTGAGGGGGCCTGTTGTCAATATAACAATACCCGTAGTCGGCAGCGATCGCACCTCTTCCCGGCGCAACTCAATTAAGGGATGCTGGGCTAGGGTTTCCGTCAGGGTGTGGCTGAAGAGGGCGCGATCGACAGCTAGGGCACCCCCCGCCGGGACGGCATGGTGATCGGCCATTTGGATGATGATTGAGCCGAGTTGCCGTAATTCCGTATGCAGTAGGCCCGCCGCGCGATCGCTGGCCTGGGCACCAAAGGAATTGCTACACACCAATTCGGCCAGCTCGTCTGTGTGGTGGGCCGGACTGGTCCGTTGGGGCCGCATCTCAGACAGAATGACAGGAACACCAGCTTGGGCAAGCTGCCAAGCGGCTTCAGTGCCAGCGAGGCCCCCCCCAATGACATGGACGGGGGCGGGGGAGGTTGGGAGTGGGAGCATGGACATGGGTACGGAATAACCTGAGGATGGGGAACAAGACCAAGAGCTGGGAAGTCAGGAGCAGACGGCCATACGTTAGGGAGCCTGCCGTTTACGGGTGACAAAGGGCAGATCGACGATCGTGGCCGATATCTGACCAATCTCGACCTGAAGGCCTGCTCCCCCAGCTTTGGTGCGAAGATAGGCCAACCCCAAGGTCCCAGCTTCGGTCATCACTTGGCTAGTCAGCTTGCCGACCCGTTCCCCCGCAAGCGTGATGATGGTTCCGGTCTCCACGGGCCCCCCCGACCAGCGCACTCCCCACAACTGTTGTTTGACACCCTGGTAGGTGTCAAGGCGGGTGATCGTTTCCTGGCCGATATAACACCCCTTATTAAAAGAAACGGCTGACCATAAGCCCGCTTCCAGGGGATTGTAGTCTTCTGTTAGTTCGTGATCGGGCAGGGGGCGTCCCTGTTCAATCCGCAGGCGCTCCCAGAGGTGTTCGCCAAGGGGAACCGCGCCCTCGTCAGCCAAGTGCTGCCATAGTTGCGCTGCGATCGGGCGATCGGCGATCAGGGTATAGCCCGGTGTGGCTAGGCCGCTACCCACGGCCACCCGGACTGGGCTTCCGGCAACGGTCACCCAACAATGGTGGGCGTGGGGCTGACCCACTAGGTGACTGGCTCCTAACTGGTCAATCAGGCGATCGCTGGCGGGTCCCAGTAGGCTAAAGGCTACGGTGCGATCGGTGACATCGGCCAATTTGACGCGATCGGCAAAGAAAATATAGCGATCCATCCAAGCCATTAGGGACTCACGGCGGTTAGGGGAAACCAGCAACAGGACCGCCTCGTCCAGTACATAGGCTGTGACCAGATCGATCGTGCGGGCTGTCGCCGTCACAAAAACCGTGTCGCAACCCTGGTCTGGCTTCAGGGTTTCAAAGGTATTGGTCGTTTGGTTGTGGAGATATCGCAGGCGGTCCTGATCACTGACGGTTAATCGTCCCCAATGGCTGCGATCGACGAGGGCCACCCCCGTCTGGACGGCCTCCAGAGCAGCGGCATCATTGCCAAAACTCACGGGCACAGTCAACCCATTCCCCAAATCCTGAAACGTTGCGCCCGCTGTGGTTTGGTAGGCGCGTAAGGCGTCATCATTATTAGCAAATGCCCGTTCCGTCAACTCCTTGCCCATCACCACGACAGTTACCCAAGTCTACTCGGCGTCAATTCCTTCCATTGTATCGGAACCCATGACGGCTTCGGGAACAGCAACGGTTGCGATCGGTTTATGGCACAGTAGTGAAATTCCACCCATATCGGTGCTAGTCTTCCCTGGCTGAGCAGTTTAGTTTTTCAAGGGTGATGCTGTTGCGACTCTCTACTAAACAACGAAAATCCTCAATAGGTCGGTATCTTTTCTATCCCGTACTGGGTGCGATCGTGTTTTTAAGTACCTCAATGGTCATACGGGAAATTACCCAGCCTGCTATTCCCCATGACATTGAGGAAGTCAGTGAAAAGCTAGCCTATTTTAGTCACCATAAAGATACCTATGATGTAATTTTTATTGGCTCTAGTCGTACCCATCGTCAAATTATGCCCGTTGTATTTGATCAGGTCTTGAAAAGTCAGGGCTATCGGGTGCGATCGTTTAATCTAGGTATTGGAGGTAGTTACTTGCCAGAGACTTATTTTTATATTCGTCAAGTCTTAGCAATGCGACCCAAAAAACTGAAATGGATTTTCGTTGAATATACAGACAAACTAGACGCACGGGAAGAGAACGTGCGAGCAACGCGAGAAGTTCACTGGCATACCCTCGGCGAAACCTGGCATATTAGTCAGGTCATCTTTAGATCTAATCATGATTGGTGGGATAAGCTAGTGATGACCTTTGATCATCTTCATTCCTATGTGTATGGTCTCATTCGCAATGGCAAAGGAGCAGCCTTCATCCAAAATCATCTCATTGGTTATCATAACGATGATCGCGAGCATAAAATTTCTTTACTAGGCAGACATAAGGATGGTTATATTTCCTATGACGAAGATCCCGATCGCTATGTTAAGATGCGTCGAAAAAAGTTCCTCAGAAAACTAAATCAGTATCATCAGGATGTACAAAAACTGATTACTAGGCGTCAACAAAGCGAATCCTATCAGCCCTTTAAGCCAGAGTTCTTAGGCTCAATGGTGGCGCGTATACAAAATCACGGAATCGAACCCATCTTTATTGTACCACCTTCTTTACATACCTATAAAGATCTGATTCAGAGTCACCGTCAACATTACGTTCCGACCCTTTTTATCTTTAACGATCCCCAACTTTTTCCACATTTATATGCTGTGGAAAATCGCTTTGATGATGAGCACTTAAATCAGCGAGGTTCAGAAGCTTTTACACATCTCTTAGCCCAAGCATTTATTCAATATCTCGCCGACTCTAAAATGGAATCACCATGATCTTTATCGAATTTCGTTTTCTCATATTTTTTCTAATTGTTTTCTGCGTTTATTGGATACTTCAGCATAACTTTTATCGTAAACTTTGGCTACTCGGTTGTAGTTATATCTTCTATGGAGCCTGGGATTGGCGTTTTTTATTCCTGATTTTTCTCTCAACTGCGATCGACTATGGTGTGGGTTGGCAACTGTCCCAAACTGAACAATTACAATATCGCAAAAGCTGGCTTCTTTTGAGTCTGATTGCGAATCTCGGCTTGCTCGGTTTTTTCAAGTATTATAATTTCTTTGCTGAATCAGCGATAACTTTTTTCGATTTTTTAGGTATCCCTATAAATATTAATACTTTTAAGATTATTTTGCCGATTGGGATTAGTTTTTATACTTTTCAAAGCCTGAGCTATTCGATCGATATCTATCGCAAACATCTAGCTGTTACTAAAAATGTTGTAGACTTTGCTCTGTATGTCAGTTTTTTCCCACAACTGGTTGCGGGTCCGATCGTGCGGGCTTCTGATTTTTTGCCGCAACTTCGTACTATCAAGCAATTTGATCAGGTAAATGTACGAAATTGTCTCGTTCTTTTTTTGATTGGTTTCTTCAAAAAAGCTTGTGTTTCGGATAATCTAGCTCCTTTTATCGATACCTATTTTGAACAGCCAGAAGCCTATACAGCCTTAAGTAGTTGGTTCGCTGTCCTGGCCTATGCTGTCCAGATCTACTGCGATTTTTCCGGTTATACTGATATGGCGATCGCCAGCGCTGAGCTACTGGGTTACCAATTATGTTTGAACTTTGCTGCTCCCTATTTTGCAACGAATATTACAGACTTCTGGCGACGTTGGCATATCAGTCTTTCCACCTGGCTACGGGATTATCTTTATATTCCCTTGGGGGGAAGTTTAGCGGGGAAATTTCAGACCTATCGTAACCTCATGATTACCATGTTATTAGGTGGACTGTGGCATGGGGCAGCCTGGAATTTTGTTCTGTGGGGGGGACTTCACGGTGGTGCATTAGTAGTTCACCGGCAATGGTCTTGCTGGGTTAAGGATGAAGTCAAAACCCAGAAGCGATATGCAATCTTGGGTTTACTTTTAACATTTTATTGGGTGTGTTTAACCTGGATTGTCTTCCGGACTGATAGTCTGCCTAAAGCCCTCACCATTCTGCATGCTTTTGTCTTGGGGCAGGCGGCGGGTTTCCAACAAATCCCTATGACAGCGTTCCTCTTGCTAGGGGGATTAGCGATCGCCCATTGGGGGCATTATCGGGGTTGGGGGCGCGGCTGGTGGCAGCAGCTCTCGCCCTGGCAATTTGCCCTGAGCTATGGTCTCAGTTTTGCCCTATTAATGCCCTTCATTCCCCCAGACTATAAACCGTTTATTTACTTCCAGTTTTAGTCCTGGTTTTAGGACACCTCGAACGCTCCCAACCATTGCTGCAAATCCCCAATAGCTGCGCTGGTATTGCGCTCATAAGCCACCTAGCGAGGGTAACCTCAATTGCCAGTATCCGACCGGCAGTGGGGCATTGCGCCAGTCAAGCCGTTCCTTGCCTGAAATAACTTCCCGGTATTGATAGCCTCCTCGGCGTAAACGCACGAGGATTCCTCACCACGCCTCAACCTAAAATAGGCATTGGTCGCTGAATGGGGTTGACGCTTCATCGGGTCATGCCACCCAGGTGGTCTTACCATCCCTCCACGTCCGTTTAAAGTCTCCGAATGCCCTCCGGCGACTCACCAAGCACAATCGATTGAATTTTGCTTTTTGCCTTCAAGGTTGAACTTTAGACCATTGCCTCTCTAGCGTTCTCTGCGCCTACTCGCACCGTAGCTGTTTCAACGTGTCTTGAGTCCAGAGGGAGAAGGGCTTTAACCCTAAAAGGATTCAAGCCCCGTCCTTCTAGGACGGGGCTTGAATCCCATTATTGTTTGGGTCAAGTGCCGGTCAACCCCACATCCCGGCGCAGGACCCAGCCATTGGGACCCTCAATTCGCCGGGGCAGTTGGGTTTGGGCAATCACTTGCAGGGTTTTCATATCGTAGGTCGTGTAGTCGGTGCTGGCGGTGGCTAGGTGAACATCCACCACCGTCAAGGTTTTGCGCGGGGGTAGGTTGCTATTCAACAAGGAGCGGGGGCCGCTGCCTAGGGCACCGGCATGGAGCAAGTCAAGTTTGCCACGATGCCCCGGAAAGTAGGCATGGTGATGGCCGCTAATGTAGGTATGGACGTGATAGCGCTCTAGGAGCGATCGCAGCTGATCGGCCTGATTTAAGAACTCCCCGGGGCGATCGCGCCCAACCGCAACGGCATACAGGGGCAGGTGCCCCATGACGATTCGCAGTCGGGCCGCTTGGGCAGCGGGGCTGCCTAAACTTTGGGCGACCCAGGCCAGTTGCGATGCTGGGATTTGGGCGGTAGAGGCATCCCACACCAGGTAAAAGATTTGCTGCTGTTGGAAGGTGTAATAAAACGGGAAGTGGGTGCGATCGACAAAGGTCAACCCCGGATCATGGCCTGGGGAACGCCAATAGGCCGCTGCCAGTTGCCGTTCCTGGTTAAAAAGGTATTGCCCGCTAGGGTTCAGGGCACCGGACGCATCGTGGTTGCCGATCGTGAAACCGAAGGGAATCCCCGCCCGTCGCAGGGGGGCCGCCACCTGGCGATCGAAGGCCGCCCACATGGCCTGAATTTGAGCCACCGTGAGCGTACTTTTCTGGCCCGCCACCATATCCCCC
This sequence comes from Trichothermofontia sp., assembly GCF_053493415.1. Lineage (NCBI taxonomy): Bacteria > Bacillati > Cyanobacteriota > Cyanophyceae > Leptolyngbyales > Trichocoleusaceae > Trichothermofontia > Trichothermofontia sp. The sequence continues at coordinate 13,235 of NZ_JBRCAD010000022.1, forward strand.
CCACAGAGGACCAGATCCGGTTGCCAACCGGGAATAAGTTGCAGGGCGCGATCGACCTCTGGCTCATAGTCCACGGAACCATATTGGCTATTGAGGTCACTGATGACCACCAGCCGCACATCCCCCCGTTGGGGGGCCACGAGGCCAGGGGGCGCGATCGCCAGCTTAGGAGGCTGAAGGCCGGCAGTCGGCGGGGCAGTGGGGACTGGGGTATCCGATCGCGCGCCTTTGTCCCAGGCACACAGGGCGGGGCGGGCGATCGCCGCTAACCCCCCTCCCAAGAAGAGTCCCCCTAGATATAAAAATTGCCGCCGTTGCCAAGCCATGCCCCGATCCTGTTGACGATTCACTAGCTTTTAGCAGCATACTCCTCCGCCAACCGCACCTCCTGGAGGACCTCCAACGCCGCTAAAAATTGCCGATCCTCGCTCAGGTGGGGGAACTTAAACTGGGAGGCACCGACCCCCCGTTCCAATAAGCGCTGTTGGAGGTGGGCAAAACTACCTGGAGCCAGAATCCGCAATCGGGGCGCAGGCACCTGATCGACGCGTTTGACTTGATAGAGGACACTGACTTCCTTGAGCGTGCGATCGAAGGCTAACAAAAATTGCTCTGGATCGGCCAGGGTGGAGCCAGGAGCCAGTTCAATATTGACCAGATAATGGGCAGGAATGCGATCGTCGGACAGGGTAATACAGAAGTTTTCCAGGGTAATTTGGAAAGTTTTCTGGAGGGATTGCATCACCTGAATCACGTGGTACTCATTGGTCTTTTCCGTACTCGATGACAATACGCCCCCCTGCCGATGACGAAAGATAATCAGCGGCGTCGTGCCCATAAAGCCATCAACTTCCACCACATCGCCCACATCATAGCGGTAGAAGCCACTGTAATTCGTAAACACAATCCGATAGCGTTCCCCCGGCTTGACCTCCCAAGGTAGCAGGGTTGCAGGCTGTTCCAAGTGCCACTGATCTTCGGGAATAAACTCATAAAATCCACTCGCGATCGCCAGGGCCACACTGTCGGTATTAAACGCCCGATGCATCCCGAAAATCGTCTCGGCGCAAGAATAAATGCCACCAAAGACAGGCGTTTCCGCAAACAGGGCAGGAAACCGCTCGAAATAGAAATCAGAACTCCCCCCCCTAGCCGTGATGATAAACGATAAGTCGGGCCATGCCTGGGCCGGGGTGAGGTTGCCCGTTGTGTGCAGGTGTGATCGCAGAGCAGCCGCCCGCTCGGGCGCAGCCGACCATTGCCGTTCTAGTTGCTGCCGAATGGGGGGATCGATCGCTAGCCACGGGGCGATCGTGCCCTTGGCAAGGTCTTCAATCAGCGGCTCAGCGTATTGGGCCAGGAAATTCGCCAGTTGGATGGCCAAAACCGGGAAGGTGGCGGCCATCACCCGCAGGTTAGTCTGGCGCAGGGCAAAGAGTAAACAAGCATAGGTCCGGGCGGTGGTATCGGTAATCTGGAAGACCGCATAGGGATAGGCAACCGCCTGCCGGTAGAGGGACCCTAATAACTGGACATCGCTGTTGCTAATGAAGTTGTAGCTAATCCCCCCGGCGGTCTTGCCCTGGCTACGGGCGGAACTGACAAAGAGCATTTTCCCCAAGGGGACACCGCGCTCTCTGGCCGCCTCACAGGCAAACCCAGCGGCCACCAGATAGGCCCAGGTTAGGGTTTGGCGCGATCGCCGGGTGACAGGGATCAACTTACGATTTCCCGTTGACCCACTGGAGAGGTTCATGTGAATCACGGGATCAGCCACGAGGAGATTGGGTTCCCCACTAGCAATACGCTCGGTGTAGGCCGCAAAGCCACTGTAGGGTTGGATGGGTACCCGCTGCCGGAAGTCGTCGATCGTGCGAATGTCCCCCAACTGGTAGCGTTGGCCAAACTCCGTGTGTTGATGAGCCTTCAGGAGCGATCGTAAAAATTGGGTTTGGACGATCTCAGTTTGTCGGGTTTTGCGTAGGAAATCGGCTTTAACGGCAAGGGCAACAGTTGATAGTAGCGAAAAAAATAAATTACTCATACACACACACCAATCCGACAGCTAGCTTGACATAGTTGACATCCTCCCCGCCGTGAACGGGCGGGGATTTCCTATCTAGAAATTCAGACAGAGCTGTCTTCCTAATAGATGGGTTGACGCTTCACAGGTTGCCACCAAGCTCGGCTGGGATTTACGCCTTCCTCCACGTCCGTTTTGCGCCTCTGAGTGTCCCCCAGCGGCTTGAATGTTTATGGCAGCATTGATATCCCTATCGTGAGTTGCGCCGCAAAACAGGCACTGCCACTCTCTGACCGACAAGTCTAGCTGGCCACCCTTCTCACCACAACAAGAGCATATTTGACTGGTTGGCTGCCAGCGGTTAATGATATGAACTTCACGCCCATACATACCACCTTTGGCTTCCAGCATCGTCCGCAACGCTCGCCACCCTAGATCGCTAATCACCCTAGCGAGTTTGCGATTTTTTACCATCCCCAAAACATTTAAGTCTTCTAGGCTAATGGCTTGGTTCTCGCGAATTAACCGAGTTGACAACTTGTGCAGGAAATTGGACCGAATATCGGCAAGACGAGCATAAAGCCGGGCTAATTTCAGCCGTGCCAATTCTCGACGATGAGAACCTTTTACTTTGCGGCTTCGACTTTGCTGCAATCGCTTTAACTTTTTAAGTGCAGCTTTTAACGGTTTAGGGGCATCAATTTTTTCACCGGTACTGAGCGTTGCAAAAGTCTTGATTCCCAAGTCTACCCCGACCACATTAGTCGTAGTAGGCAATGCTTCTATGTTCACCTCGCAGACAAAACTAATGAAATATCGACCAGCCGCATCTTTAATCACCGTTGCCGATGATGGACTTGACGGCAACGGTCTAGACCCAATTGTTTTAATCTTGCCAATCTTAGCCAGATAAACTTTTTTGCCCTTGATGCTGAAACCACCTACGGTGAATCGTGCAGACTGAGCAGCACGACGCTTTTTGAACCGAGGGGGATTGACTTTGGCTCCTTGGCGCTTGCCCTTCAGCGAGTTCCAGAAATTACGGAACGCCACATCCAGATCGCGAATGGACTGCGGCAAGGGAATGCTTGAGACTTCCCTCAACCAAGCTCTTGACTCAGATTGTTTGGCTTGCGTGATAAACCGCTTCATCAGTTCACTCGCACCGCAATACTTCACCCCCTCGTTCCAAGCTTGCTGGCAAAACGCTAGCGCATCATTCCCAACGACACGGACGCAGCCAAAGAGCCGCGATAGCGATTGGGCCTGCTGAGAGTTTGGATAGATTCGGTAACGGTAGCGTAGTTTCATGCTACTACTGTATATCATATCGATAGACAGGCGCAATGAAAAAAAGTGTATTTTTCCGGCTTAGTGATAAAGAACTTGCATTACTTGAAGCTTATTGCTTGGCAGTAGGCAGAACCAAATCAGACGTATTGAGAGAGTTGATTCGCAAGTTAAAACTCCCTAAAAAGCCGTCCGAGAAGGACGGGGCTTGAATCCCATTATTTTTTGGTCAATGGCTTGCCAATCGCTAGGTCAATCGCTAGGGATTAATGGTATCGCGCAGGAGAATCACATTGCGGCTGTCCACGAGGGACGCTAAATAGCCCTGGCCATTGAGCGATCGCAGCGTCGCCGCCGCCGCTGCCGGGTCCGTCGTGTGGATCGCCAGTAGATAGGGCCGTTGACCGTACACGACCAGCCCTACATTACGCCCCAGACTTTGCTGAAGCCGGGTGGCCACCTCTGGTCGGTTGAAATAATGAACCACAACGGCATAGCCCTCACCCAGGGCTTGGGGGTTGAAGGCGATTCCCGCCGGGAGCGCTGCGCCAATCGCGGGTGAGGGGGCCGTGCCAACGGTCGGGAAGCCAGTTGGCGGCTGGGCAACTGCTTGGGGGGGACGGGCGACAAAGGTTGCCAGCCCCGTTGAATCGTGAACGGCCTTAGCCCAGGCATTCGCCGCTTCCAGATGGGAGAAGCCGCCAACCCGCACTACCGTGTCACTTAGATAACGGCAAGAGACTGTGTTAATGCTACTGGGCAAAATGCGCCGGACCTGCGCTTGCTGGCGATCGGTGGCCGTAATAATGAGCACTAGATATTCATTTGGGGCGGGCGGTTGGCAGGCCGCTAGCGCACTGGGGGCTTGGGCCACAACCGGGAAAGACAGGCCACCCCAAGCCAGCGCCACTCCCATGCCCACTGGGATAGCGACGCGAAGCACCACGCCAACCCCCGTCAAAAACCGGGAAGCCAACCAGGAGCGGGCCGGCGCAAACGGGACGGAAGACGATTCTCGGCAGGAAACGCTACACGAACGCATAGTGGTGTTGTGATGACAGGCACGGCTAGACAATGCTGCCGGAAGTTGGCTTAACCATAACATCCGATCGGCGTTTCGGCTAACCCGTGGCGATCGGGCTAACCCGCGCCCTCCCGCAGACGAGGCTGAAGGTACTGGACGATCGCTAGGTTTTCCAACCCCTGTTCAACCAGTTCTGGGATTTGGGACAACACCTCCAGGATATTGGGCGCGAAGTTATAACGCGGATCATCGCCATATTGCAGCGTTAGGTGGGTGAGCAACTCCAGGGCGTAATCCGGAAAGTCTTCGGCATCAGCAATGCAGGCCAACTTGAGCAAATGCTCTGGGGTTTGTAGATGTCGGTTCTGTTCAACCAACGCTTCGTCCAGCAGATCACGGAGGTAAAGCGCATTGGCCCACAGGAGTTGTCCCGGACGGTTGGCTGACCATAGGGGAGCAATGCTTCGGGGTAAACGACACCAGGGATCATCCATCGTCAAATCGAACAAAACAAACCCGTTTGAGCGCAGGTATTGATCAATCTCGGCAAACAAGGGCTGACCCTGGTAGATGGGGGAAAACTCGACTTCAATATTGACACCCAGGGTACTCCGTTGCAGCACTTGCTCACCCCCCCTTAGCACATCTAGATCAGCCCCCTGCACATCAACCTTAAGGAATTCGAGATCAGAAATAGCTTGATTTTGGCAAAACTCATCCAGGGTAGTTGTTTCAATTGTAATCATGGCATCGACTTCTAAGGCATAATCAAAACCCTTAAATCGCTTAATATAGGACTGATTAGGTGGATAAAGAGAACTACAGTGAACGCCCTTGGTAATGTAAAGGGATGTTTCTCCTGTCTGGTTAGCGATCGCGAGGGGAAAGTGTTTCTCAGCCCAATTGATACGACCTTCTGCTAGGGAGTTGTTGGCACTTTCACACGCCTCTTCATCAAGATCAAAGCCATAAATAGTTAAATTAGGTGCGAAAACAGACCAAGGGCCATTGCCATAGTCATCGTCGTTATAAGTTTTACGAGAACCGATTGTGCATAGCCGCAGATGAAGAGTGTCAAGCTTACCCTGTGCTTTTAAGTTGGCGTTGAGGATGGACATTATGGCTAGACCTCGATTAAACCCAGTGGATAGTGGTTGACCCCTACGGCGAAGCACCCTGAACGCGTCATTCAACCCCTGCGGGCCAAACTACACCGGAGCAACCAGCCGTGGTGCAGACAGACCAACGGCAGCAGTCGCTCGCCGTAGGCCCCCAAGAGAGTGGCCAAACGGGTGATGGGTTAAGCGACAGGCTCAAACGAATTATTGTTAATTGCTCAGGGTGATCGTGTAAACATCTCCCATTTTCTGCTAAAACGGGGAAAGTTCGCGGATGCAGATGCGGGGCAGGGTGTGAGCGTCATGACCGATTCACTGTTACTCTACGGCGACAGTAATGAAGCGGTTCGGGAACTCCAACGCCTGTTGAATGCCCACGGTGCCACCCTAACCCTCACGGGTGAGTTTGACGATGCCACCTTTTATGCTGTTCTAGATTTTCAAACCCAGCGGGGTCTAAATCCTGATGGGCAAGTAGATGATGATACCTGGGCTGCCCTCAGGTCGCTCACCCAATCTGGCCCCCTAGCGCCAGTTGCTATCCCCTCCGATCGTGCGCCTGATCAATGGCCCGATCCTCTGCCCGATCGCCCTGTTGCCCTTCCTGAGCTAACCCCCATGACCTACTTCACCCCCGACAGCCCCAGTTGGATACAGTACCCCTATCGCACTAAAAACTTTCGTCCCTACCTCCTCCAGGGAGATGCCGATCCGGGGGGCGCTGCCGATGGTCCAATTCGCCAACTGCAAGCCTTTCTCAGTGCCCAAGGACTATACCGTGGGGAAGCCACAGGCAGTCTGGATCAGGCCACCCATGAGGCGATCGTGGCCTTCCAGCAACAATACCTGCCGGGGGAAAAAGCCGATGGAATGGTAGGAGATACCACCTGGGAAATGCTGTTCCAGGTCGCGGCTGGGCAAACCGCTACCCCCCCTGCGCCCCCGATCGCCGTCCCGC
>NZ_JBRCAD010000023.1:0-19127 GCF_053493415.1 Trichothermofontia sp.
GTACGATCCTGTTGCCCCAACTATCCCCCCTGCCCCCGCCCTCGCTTGACATGGACGCGATCGCGGCGCCCCCTGGCGAAGAAGACAATACGACCATCTTGCCGGAGAATTGGGATCAACTGGCGCAGGGGCCAGGGCGATCGCAACCTCCGACTCCCCCCGCCTCCGACGCCTAAAATGACTCGTATAATTTTTGAATTTTGGAACCAATGGTGATGAGACAAGGGCTTCCCTACAGCGGGTGGTCATTAACAGAGCGCGATCCAGCCTTTATTGAAAGCTGGTTACCTTTTTGGGGTTGGTTTTATCAGCATTATTTCCAGGTTGACAGCGACGGTTGGGAGCATATCCCGCCCCAGGGGGCTGCGCTCCTGGTTGGCTCCCACAACGGCGGGTTAGCCGCCCCGGATATGTTTATGGGAATGTATGACTGGTATCGCCAATTCGGCTGCGATCGCCTGACCTATGGTCTTATGCATCCCAAGGTTTGGCAGTTTTATCGCCCCCTAGCGGAAATGGCGGTCAAATCCGGCGCGATTATGGCCCACCCCCAAATGGCGATCGCGGCCCTGCGGCGACAAGCCTGCGTGTTAGTCTATCCCGGCGGTGCCCAGGATGTGTTTCGGCCCTACTGGCAGCGCGATCGTATCCATTTTGCCGATCGCAAAGGGTTTATTAAACTCGTTCTGCGGGAAGGAGTTCCCCTCGTGCCCATCATTTCCTGGGGGGCGCACGATACCCTGGTGGTGCTGGCTGACCTCTATGAACCCATGCAGACCCTGCTCAAAACCTTGCAACTGCCCTGGTTGTTTAATATTGACCCAGAGGTGTTTCCTATCTATCTGGGGTTACCGTGGGGTGTCAGTATTGGCCCGTTGATGAACTTTCCCCTGCCGCGCAAAATCTGGCTGCGGGTGTGTCCCCCGATCGCCTTTGAACGCTACGGGCGGGCGGCTGCCAAGGATGCGGCCTATGTCGATGCCTGCTATCAGGAGGTATTGACCACCATGCAACAGCACCTCGATCGCTTGATCCTCGATACCCAAGGCGTAGCAGCGGCCTAGGAAACGGCAAGCTGGCCTGTACACCCCAAGCACGCCCATTGATGTTACTTTCCGGTACTTCCATACCTAATGCGGTACAGACAAGACTTGATGAGGTACAGACACAAGGGCTTAAGCCCCTTGCCTACAAGGCTTAACAGTACTTCATTAAAGAGGGAACGGCTGTATCTGTGGCCCAGGCAAGATATCTACCCCACACTAACCCACCCATCTAAAATCTAAAATCTAAAATCTTAAGATCCTCCCTAACAACCCAGGATGCCTCCCCCCAACCCTTTATCGATCTCCCAAGCAGATTAAGTAATTACCCTGAGTCTTGCGCAGTAAACCCTGGGCACGATAACCATAGCTGACACGTAGTCAGGGTGCTCACCCCCGGCGCAGGTGCAAGTGCAGACGGGTGGTGAGCTTGCTAATGCAACAACGATGCAGGCAACGGTGACGGTCTAGCCGCCATAAATGCCCTAGACTGGGAGAAATCCCTGATTTTGTGCAACGTTCACCCTATGAGTACCCTTGAGACGCAACTGCAAACCCTGCAACAGGATGGCCAAGCCGCGATCGCAGCCACGGATAGCCTTGAGCAATTGGAACAATTGCGTGTCAAGTACCTAGGGAAAAAGGGCGACCTCTCCCAAATCCTGGGCGGTATGGGTAAGCTGGATGCCAGCGATCGGCCCCGCATTGGTTCCCTCGCCAATGAAGTCAAAACGATCTTGCAACAGGCGCTAGACGATCGCCGCACTGCCCTACAAACAGCGCAAATTCAGGCCCAATTAGAGGCCGAAACCCTGGATGTGACGATGCCGGGGGTTTATCGGCCCCTGGGACGTACCCACCCGCTGACCGCGATGACCGATCGCATGATCGATATTCTGGTGGGCATGGGCTACACCGTCGCGGATGGTCCCGAAATTGAAACTGACTACTACAACTTCGAGGCGCTGAATACCCCGGCTGACCACCCGGCCCGCGATATGCAGGACACCTTTTATCTACCCGATGGTCATCTCCTGCGCACCCATACGTCCTCTGTGCAAATTCGCTATATGGGGGAGAATGAACCACCCATTCGGATTGTGGCCCCCGGTCGGGTCTTCCGGCGGGATACGGTGGATGCTACCCATGCGGCAACCTTCCACCAATTGGAAATTCTGGCGGTTGATGAGGGCCTGACGTTTACGGATCTGCGGGGTACGTTGCGGGTCTTCTTGGAGTCGGTGTTTGGGGAAGATCTCCCAGTTCGTTTCCGCGCCAGCTATTTCCCATTTACAGAACCCTCCGCCGAAGTGGATGTGCAATGGCAGGGCAAATGGCTAGAGGTCATGGGGTGTGGCATGGTGGACCCGAATGTTCTCAAGGCAGTGGGGTATGACCCGGAAGTCTATACCGGGTTTGCCGCTGGGCTAGGGATTGAGCGGTTTGCAATGGTGTTGCATCAAATTGATGATGTGCGCCGCTTCTATACCAACGATCTACGCTTCCTGCGCCAGTTTTAGGGGGAGGCGGGCATGATTTTGTCACCACGATCGCGGGAGGAACTCATCGCCCATTGCAAGCCGTAGGCCGTGATTCGGGCCTGATGACAGGGGGGGTTAGGGTTAAAAAGGAGACATCAGTGGCGAGATCGCCCGGTTTCAGCACTGAAACCGGACGCTGAGCATAAAAATGGACCTTGGAACCTAAAACTGGCAGAGATTGTCAGCCACGAGCGATCGCTCATAAATCCGGTAAGTTTTATAGCGCTGGCCCCCACTGGCTTCGATCAGCTTACGCGAGGCATAGTTATCCTCCCAAACCCAGGATAATTCCGCCCAAGTATAGGGCTTGCGTTTTTGCACCCCCCCTTTCATCCCCAGGTAAATCAGCGCCAGGGGCACCAGTTTACGGCGGTATTCCGGGAGGGAGCAAATCACCAAAATGCGGGCACGATCGATCTGACGCCGGTACCAAAGAAATTTTAGAATACCCAGCCAGTTCAGCCGACCATTGATATGCTTAAGGGCCAGATTATAATCGGGTAGGCCCATAAAGAAACCCACCATTTCGCCATTGACTTCCGCCACAGGGAAAATATCCGTATCCACCAGTTGCTGCAAATCCTTAGCGTCTTCCAGAAACTCAGCTTCCGTGCGAGGAGACGAACTCCAATTATTGGCAAAAGCGCGATTAAACAGATCATATAAACTTTTACAATCCTGCTTAAAAGCTTCCCCTTGCGTGTGGATTGGGCGAAAGGTTACTCCCGATTGGCAAGCAATGCGGTAGGAACGTTCAAATTCCGGAGAGAGGGGTTTATCTAACGGCAATTCGTAGGCATAGGCATCCTTGGCCTTTTGCCAGCCTAAGCGCTCCATGAGTTCGGGATAATACGGTGGATTGTAGGGCATCATGATCACGGGGGGTGAATCAAAGCCCTCGACTAAAAACAAACAATCGTTGTGGGTTGAGAGGTTAATCGGACCACGAACCCGGATCATCCCTTTAGTCTTAAGCCATTCATCCGCCACCTGAAACAAGGCTTGGGCGACCGTTTCCTGATTCACGCATTCAAAATAGCCAAACACCCCGATCGCTTGGCCCTCGGCGGCCACTAGCCGTTGATTCACCGCCGCGACAATTCGCCCTAGTAATTCCGACTGTTCCCCGATCGCGATAAATGCCTGAAGTTCACCATATTGCCGAAATGGGGCTTGGGGAGATAATTGTGCTGCAATACTTTTGCGCAGGGGCGGAACCCAATGGCGATCGTGTCGATAAATGTGGGCAGGCACATCTAGGAATTGTTCCATTTGTGCCGCCGTGGTCACGGGTAAAACCTGGAAGGACATCAGTTAACACCAGCGAGATTGAAAGGGTGCCCAAGATTTAGCATAATTTGCCTCAACTCGCGATCGGCAACGTAAACCAGAAAACAGCCCCGGCATTGGGCTGACTGCGCACCCCGATCGTCCCCCCGTGGGCTTCAATAATTTGCCGACAGAGATACAGCCCTAAACCCACCCCCGTAAACTGTCGCCTCTGGGGACCCTGTTCATATAACTCAAACAGGCGCTCGCACTGCTCTGGTGTTAGGCCGATCCCATCATCGGCAATCTCACAGCGAACCCAGTTGGTACTGGGAGAACTCGTGACTGTCACCGGGCTGGGGTAGGCCGTGATCGTTAAGTGTAGACCGGGGGGATTGTGTTTGAGGGCATTGATAATCAGGTTTTCAAAGACCCGCCAGAGTTGGGCCGGATCGGCACTGACTGCGGGTAGATCGGTTGGAATTTGGGGTGTCAGCGTTGCCCGATTATCTCTTAACAGGGGATCAAGATCGGTCAGCAGGGGGGGTAAGGCTTCCGCCAACGCGATCGCCTGCCGCTGCAAGGTGATGCCCCGGACATGGCCCCCGTGGGTTTCCAACAGCAGGTTCAGGAGGTTCAATTGCCGTTCATTACTCTCGACCATGCGCTCAACGATCGCCCGGTTGAGGGATAGATGCTCATCAGGCTTTTTGAGCATATTTTTCAGCAGCATCAGCCACCCCATCACGGGCGTACGGAGATCATGGGTTACGGTGTGGAGGAAGACATCTTTTTGGCGATCGAGTTCTTGCAGTTCCTCCATCTTTTGTTGGAGTTCCGCCGTGCGCTGCTCCACCTGTTGTTCCAGATTGGCATTCAGATCCGCCAATTGCTTGTAGAGTTCCGCTTGTTGGATCGCGATCGCCAGTTGCGTGGCCAACCGCTCTAGTAAATCCACCTCATGGGGTTGCCAGTCCCGGTGATCGCGCCGCGTCTCCCCGGGCGCATCGCCACATTGCTGGACCACCAAAACCCCGATCGGGCGGCCCACCAAAGCGATCGGCACGGTAATACTGGCACGGATCGGCTGCTCAGGGGAATGCCCTCCGGTCGGGGTATCGGCAACAACATGGGCGGCCCCGGTGCTAAAGAACGCTGGATTAACCTCGGTAAGTTGCAAATGCTCACCCAGGATGGACCCACGGCCCTCGGTAACGGCCTCTGCCACCACCTGCACCTGCCAGTTGGCATCCAAACGGCCAATGAAAACGCGACTGACCTGCAAAAATTGTCGAACATCGGTTACTGCTGTGGCCAAAATTTGGCCCAAATCCAGGGATTGACGAATACGCAGGGCCAAGTCCGCCAGTAGCCGATCGCACTGGGCCGTTGCCTTAATCTGGGCTTCGGCACGCACCTGTTCCGTGATGTCACGGGCAAGGGAAGCAATCCCGATCACATTACCGTGGGCATCAATCAAGGGTGAGTTATACCACTCGCAGATAATCGTGCGCCCGTCCTTGGTTAAATTGGCATTGGTACAGCCTACCCGTTGTGTGTGGACCACCAGATCCAACCAAATCTTTTCAATCTCGGCCTGATTGGCCGTCGGCACCAGAAAATCAACGGCCTTTTTACCCAGAACCTCCGCCTTCTGATAGCCAAAAACCGCTTCAGCCGCCGGGTTCCACTCCACTACCTCCATATCGAGATTCCACTCAATGACCACCAGTTGGGTTTGTTGGATCAGCAAAGATAGCCGTTGTTCCGACGCCCGTAACTCCTCCTCCGCCCGCTTGCGATCGGTAATATCCGTCGTCACCCCCAGTAGACAGGACACCCCATCCAGAACGATCGACTCCGCCGAAAATAGGCCCACCCCACGTTCCCCCGAGCGGCGATAGAAATCGAATTCATGGTTGTAGACCACCCCTTGATTTTTGAGCTGCTCCTTTACCCACTCCCGATCGGCTGGATTGGCCCAGATCTTAAACGCTAGTGAGGAATGGCCAATCACCTCCTCCCGCCGATAGCCAAAAATGCGTTCAAACCCATCATTCACCTCAATAAAGCGACCGTCCTCCAACGTCGCGATCGTGATCGATTGGGGGCTAGAGCGAAACGCCTTGGCAAACTTTTCCTCCGAGGTGCGCAGGGCTGCCTCGGCCCGCTTGCGATCGGTAATATCCCGCACAATCACCAGGACTTCATCCCGCCCACTGACACTTAGCCGTGCCTCGTAGTCCCGCACCTCCACGGCCTGTCCTGGGGAAGCAGAAGGCATAGACAGTTGGTATTCAAAAATTTGCATTTCCCCAGCTTCCAGGGTTTGCTCAATGTAATGCAACCGTTGTGCCGCTGCCGCTGGGGGGAGAACTTGGCGCACATTTTTGCCAATAATGTCTGACGGTGAGGCCAAAATCATGGCATCCTTGGCCGCTTTGCAGTCGAGATAGGTGCCATCGCGGTGAATCCGAAACATGATGTCGGGCAGGGCATCCACCAGCGCCCGGTGGCGAGCCTCACTGCGGCGCAGGGCTTCCTCCGCTTGCTTGCGTTCCGTGATGTCGCGAATCCCCACAACTCGCGCTTCCCGCCCTTGGTAACGAATGGACTTACCAATTACCTCTGCAATAAATTGGCTGCCATCGTGGCGCAGACCGATCGCCTCGAAGGGGTGCCGGTAGTTGGGATTCCGGAGACGTTGGCGCAGCATCTCATGGGTGGCAGGTGGGGCCAGATCCAACACAGTCATGGTCTGCATTTGGGCGGTGGTGTAGCCAAAGAGAACTTCCGCTGCCCGGTTAACATCCAGGATGCGCCCTTGCTCATGGATGAGGACCGCCTCAAACGTCGTATCGAAAAAATGCTGTAGGCGTTCTTCACTCGCTCGCAGGGCCAGTTCCGCTTGCTTGCGTTCGGTGATATCGCGCACGAGCACCAAGACTTCCCGATCGCCACTGGGCACGAGACGGGCTTCGTAGTCACAACGATCGCCCGCCAGGTTGGGCAATTCATATTCCAGGATGGTTAACTGGCCCGTGGCCAGAGTATCGGCGATCGCCTGAAGGCACCGTTCAGCCAGGTCCGGAGGTAGCAACTGCCACACGGTTTTCCCGACGATCGTCTGCCCCAAATCCGGCGGATCAGTCGGGTTGCCCTTAAAGTCCAGGTAAGTCCCTGACGGGTCCAGGCGAAAGAGGCGATCGGGGATCGCGCTGAGGATTGCGTCGTAGCGCACCCGCTGCTGCTCCTGGCGGCAATTTTCGATAAGGTTAGCCAAAAAAGCTTGTAACTGGGCAAAGGCCCCGTCATCCCGGCAATAACGCCGCAGTTGTTGGAGTTGATCAGCATCTAGGGCCATACGTCCGCATCCACACCATGCCTGTCAGCATTGCTGTCTTCACCCCCTATGCTACTTTTTTCTCTGCATGACTGCCGGACTTACGCCAGAGTATTTCCTCGCCTTCGCTATCCCCCGCTTGGCCAAAAAGCTTGAAGAGTGCTTTTCAAGTGTCGTACTATTCTTCAAGGAGCGACATGGGTCACGATCGCCCCGGCTTGGGTTGTGCTGGAACCCAATCCCTATGCCGTAAGTCTCTAATAGAACAATGAGGAAATTTGAATTAACCCTGAGCAGCAGGCACCCCTGCTAGCTAATGTCGTGCCGCTAGAGAACGTTATGTTAACCACCCGTCATCGCCCAGGATGGGGGATAGGGTTCCAGCTCTCATCCCCAAAATTCGTCAGAACCGTCAAGACCACCGTAAACTTATAGATAGATGTTGAGGAGAGTAATCCACCATGTCTCATTATAAATCGTGGCAATCGGGAACTGCCGTACTGGCAGCCCTAGGGTTAGTGGCCGGTGCCGCCGCACCGATGCTTATGCCAGCCCCTGCTGTTGCCCAGATGAGTAGCTTTCCGGATGTTCCCTCTGGTTATTGGGCGGCTCCTTTCATTGATGCCTTGAATCGCCAGGGAATCATTGTCGGCTTCCCCGATGGCAGCTACCGCCCGGAGCAATCCGTGACCCGTGCTGAGTTTGCGGCAATTCTTCGCCGTGCCCTCCCCAATGCACCGATTGAACGGCCTTCCATTCGCTTTAGCGATGTTCCGACTAGTTTCTGGGCCTATGAGGCGATCGACTTTGCCCAACGCATTGGGTTTATGGCCGGTTATCCCGATGGCACCTTCCGCCCCCAACTGCAAATCCCTCGTGAGCAAATTATCACGGCTATCAACAATGGCTTGAAGTTTGTTCCCAGTCGATCCGCAGACGAAATCTTAGGTTTTTACTCGGATAGCCATAGCATTAGCCTGTTTGCCCGTACCCCGATCGCAGCGGCAACAGAACGGCGACTGGTGGTCAACTACCCCAACCTCAATATCCTGAATCCGCTCCGGCCTGCGACCCGTGCGGAAACGGCAGCCTTTGTGTATCAGGGCTTGGTGGCACTAGGCCGTCTCCCGGCGATCAATTCTCCCTATATCGTTGGTGGTATCGGGCAGTTGGTGATTCCAGCGGGGACGCAAATCCCGACCCGCTATGAGAATGCGCGGATTGTGGTCACCCCGGATGAGCGGGTACCCCTGACGCTGACCGTGCCGCAAAATATTGTCTCGCGCACTGGGGATGTTCTGATTCCCGCCGGTAGCCAGGTGGTGGGTGAATTGCGCCCGGTTTCCGGTGGCACCCAGTTCTACTCCAGTGAACTGATCTTCCCCAATGGCACCCGTTTACCGATCGATGCCACCTCGGAAGTCCTCAACCAAACGACGGAAGTTCGGCGGGGAGGGATTAATCCCATCCTCCGGGGAGCCGCCTTTGGGGCCGCTGCCGCTGCCGCCGTTGCCGCTGTGACGGGCGATCGGGCTATTGCGACGGAAGAGGTGTTGGGCGGGGCCGCGATCGGTAGCCTGATTGGTATCTTCACGGGCCGCAACAGTGTCAGTCTGATCGTGATCGACACCAACTCCGACCTTACCTTAACCCTTCTCAGCGATCTCGAAATCCCTCGCTAGGCGTCAGATTGATTCAGGCTGAGCCTGGACCTTGACTGACTATCAATCATCACGCTTGTGGGATAGCCATCTCGGCTGTCCCCTTGCTTTTTGTCTTGACCATAGCGTTACGCCACGTTGGTCGTAATGACTTTAGTCGTTTCCGGCTAGAGCCAACCCTACAAACATGGCCAGGATGGCTTTGCGAGCTATGAGTCCGCTGGATGTCGGCTGCGGCTGCCCCTGACTTCTCCCTAAAACTGACCCAGGTTGAATCATGGATCGGCTTGACGATCGCTAGCCATGCGGGTGCACGTTAGCCAAGGAAAATTAGCTGCTGCGGTTAGGAATTGACGAACTCCGGGACAGGTTCACCCGCGACAGCACTTAAGGCTTGTCGGAGGCTCTCCGTAACTTGCAACTGCTGATCCCGGACCTCTTGAACCTGGGCAATGCCGCCCGCCAGACTTTCCAGTTTTTCGCGTAGGCTATTGATCTGATCCTGGAGGGGTTGTAGCGCCTCTTGGTAGAGGTTGACCTTACCCCAGAGTTCACCCATTGTTACGCGTTGTGCCTGAAGTGCCTCCTCTTGCTGCATCAACTCGGCCTGCTGCCGAGACTGTTCGGCCAACTGCTGTTCCAAGAGATCATGGCTTTGCTGGAGGGCGGCACGCATTTGCTCAATTTCGCTTTCCAGGTGTTGTAAAACCTCTGTCTGGCGTTGCCGTTGGCTATCGACTTGGGCCAGTAGGGGTTCCAGGGTTGCCCGTTGACTCTGGGCAGCATCGGTGTAAATGCCTTGGCGTTCGTTGAGGATGGCTTGATGGCGATGGAAGATCTCCTGGCGTTCCTGCAAGTTGCGGCGCGACCCCACCAGGGACTCGTTGAGCATCTGGTAGCTTTCTTGCTCATCGGCGATCTGGGTTTCTAAATTCAACCGCTCAATCTCGTTCGTATTGGCTAGTTTTTCCTGGAGTTCTTCGATCGCTTGCTGCTGTAACCGGAGTTCCTCCTCTTGATCGTTCACGAATTGGGAAGAGCGTTCCAACTCCCGCTGAAGTTCAGCCACCACCGCTTGCAGTTCACCCAGGGGCATCGTCCGCAGGGCTTCCACATCCACGCGATCGTCCTCTTGCTCGGCGAGGGGATCAATCAATTGATTAATCTGGCGATAGAGACGCTCCTCCTCTTCTAGTTGCAGGGTGAGGAACTCGGCCTGATTTTGCTTAGCTGCGATCAGTTGCTCCTGCGCAGTGATCTCCTGTTGCAGCTTATTGAGTTCAGCCTGGGCCGCGTGCCAGGTTTCCCAGTTAGCTTGCAGGGTTTGCATCGCCTGGTCGATGGTCGCCTGTTGGGTTTGGGCACTGTTGCGCTGTTGCTCTAATTCTTGCCAGTGGTGTGCGAGGAAGTTCTGCTGACTGGTCATCAATTCAAAGGAAGCGTTCAACTGCTCCCGCAGGGCATCCGTGGGGGCAACCGCACTGGACAGACGATCAATTAATTCCTGGAGCGATCGCAGTTGGGCCTGATCCAGCCCGCCGCCAATCCCAGCTTCCCCTTTACGCTCCTCCAAGCGCATGGTTTCGCCCCGGAGATGCGCCCATGCCCCTTCCAACTCCTGCTTCTGGCGATCGAGTTCCTCCTGAAGCGCCACTGCCTGCTGCCGAATCGCCTCCGCTTCCTCTCGTTGCTGTTTGATCTGATCCGCCTCCTCCCGTAAGCTCTCGAACTCCTGCCGCTCCGCCTCCATTTCCATGACTTTGAGGTTGAGTTCGTTGCTCTGGTACTCCAGGGAGTGCCGCCATTGTTCGATCTCTTCTTCCTTGCGCTTAAATTCCTTCTGCTGACGCGAAAAATTTTGCAGGATACTCACCAACTGCTTGGGCGTGTCGGTGATCAAACGCTGTACCTGCTTGTTTTTGCCAATATCCACCAAGACCAAGGTGCCGGCCCCCAGGTTAGTAGCCTCATCGGCAGCGACCATCTCCTCACCCCGCACCGCCTCCCAGTTAGACTCAGACTGCTGACAAGCCAGTAACCTGAGTTCTGCCTTGGCCCTACCCATGAACCCAGTTCCTTGCTTTTGTACTTCAGCTAGGTACAGCACACCAATAGTCCTCTTCTATACTCAGTGGTAACGCCTCAAGGAGGGGATCATGACAATCCCAGGAAGGTTGAGGGTGTTTTCCGTAGATTAGCTCTATCTTAATCGCTCGACTCATTGCGCAACATCCGATCGCGCTCAACCGGGACGGTAGGTTGTCCAAACTGCTGGCGCAGGTCCGTTAGCCCTGGGAAATTGGCAAATCGTTAACCACCATCATACTCACTGACGGTATTCCCGCAAGGAGGTGAACCCGGATCTGTCATACGGGTTGCAAGTCATAGTCATAACGAGTATGATTTAGAGAGAAGGACGTAGTGGAGGCTCTGGGAGAATGGCAATTAGAATAATGGAGTTACCGCTGGGTGCGATTCGGCGCCCCTTACCCCGGCAAACTGACCCGCAGAAGGTGGCTGCCCTAATGACCTCGATTCAGGCCGAAGGGTTACATGAACCGATCGACGTGTTGGAGGTGGAGGGTCAGTACTATGGTTTTTCCGGTTGCCATCGCTATGAAGCGTGTCAACGGCTAGGCTACGACTCGATCCGTTGCCGGGTGCGGCGCGCTCCGTATGCAGTTTTGCAAAAGCATCTGGCCTAGGGCAGACTTTCATCCAGCCGGGGGATTCGCAGAGTGCTGCGCTCCGCTACAACCAACCTATTGCTACCGCAGGAGAAAAAGCAATGTTAACGCAAGACAATGCCATGCCGATCAATATTGGAATTGACGAGCAACACCGGGCCGAAATTGCCGAAGGGTTGTCGCGGGTACTGGCCGATACCTACACGCTGTATCTCAAAACCCATAATTTCCATTGGAATGTGACGGGACCCATGTTCCATTCACTACACACGATTTTTGAAACCCAATATACGGAACTTGCACTGGCGGTTGATCTGATTGCCGAGCGGATTCGGGCATTGGGCTTCCCGGCCCCTGGCAATTACAGCGACTATGCACGGCTAACGGCGATCGCGGAAACACCGGGAGTCCCCGCCGCCGAGCAAATGATTCACCTACTGGTGGAGGCGAATGAAACCGTCGCCCGGACGATTCGAGAGGTGTTCCCGATCGCGGAGCGGGGCGGCGATGAGGTATCGGTAGACCTGATGACGCAACGGTTGCAGGTCCATGAGAAGGCCGCCTGGATGCTGCGCAGTATGTTGAAGGCGTAAGCGATCGGTCGTGAGACTACCGGGATGCTTCCAAGATAATCTTGAGAATTCCTGGCGCATCTTGTGGGATGGGCCTCTGGCCCGTCTCCCTTGCCCGGACTTAACAATTCCTGGCGCATCTTGTGGGATGGACCTCTGGCCCATCTCCCCCGCAAAGGGTATTGGAAAAGTCCAGAAACGCGTCATTTTGGCGACTAAAGTCACCCCTACAAACGTAAAACAATGCTTAGGACAGCCAAATGCGGAGGCCCATCGTGGCGGTTTAACCGCGATCGCCCGCTTTAAAACATCCGCTTAGAACCGGAACGGCCCGTTAGAAACGGCTTACCGTTTTCTGCCTGTCCTGCGATCGCAGCCCCCCATCCCCCTAGGATCACCCGCTACAGTCCTACTGCCTGCTGCCGATCGCCGACCCTTCACGTCACCGTCTTAGTTGGGTAATCCCCAGCCTGGGGGCAAAATTTATCATTTTTAATAAAAGTCGCATCAACCTGTGGGGTACCCAGTCAGGGGCGATCGCGATTCCCGATGTCTCTCCGTCCCCATCGCGATCGCAGGCACTGTCCGTACTGGCTGCTTGGGCAGGGCAGCGGCAAGAATTTTGCATTTCGTATTCGTCAAGCGGGCGATCGCGCTCCCTTGGGTTGCAGACCTGCGTGGGGTCGGTGTTTGGCTGGCTGGGGTAGATTGGGCGATCGCGGCACGGGTCAGCCGAGCGGGGGGCGCTGGGGTTGGTTCAAGGGGCAGGATCGGGCGATCGAGAATTTTTACTTTGTATTTATTTAATAAAAAAAAGATATACAAATTTTGTTTATTTAGCTTTTAAGCGGTTTTATAGATTTTTAAGGGATTTTTATGGCGCTATAAATTTTAATAAGCCCGATAAGGCTTGATTTTGGCTTAGGTTAGTAGCGATCGTCGGGGCAGATTACCCAATAATGGCAAGCAGGGACAGCCCAAGCTTCTTAACCGAGACGCTTCCCCAGTTGATATCGAGATTTAGGAGAAGACCCGCGTGAAACTCGCAGTTTATGGCAAAGGTGGCATTGGCAAGTCCACAACCAGTTGCAATATCTCGGCAGCCCTCGCCAAACGGGGCAAGAAAGTGCTCCAGATCGGCTGCGACCCTAAACACGACAGCACCTTTACCCTCACTGGTTTCCTGATCCCCACGATCATCGACACCCTCCAGGAAAAGGACTACCACTACGAAGATGTCTGGCCAGAGGATGTGATCTACAAGGGCTATGGCGGCGTGGATTGTGTGGAAGCGGGCGGCCCCCCCGCTGGGGCAGGGTGTGGGGGCTACGTCGTCGGTGAGACGGTCAAGCTGCTCAAGGAACTGAATGCCTTTGATGAGTACGATGTCATTCTGTTCGATGTGTTGGGCGACGTGGTGTGTGGCGGCTTTGCGGCCCCGCTCAACTATGCGGACTACTGCATCATCGTCACCGATAACGGCTTTGATGCCCTGTTTGCGGCGAACCGGATTGCGGCCTCCGTGCGGGAAAAGGCTCGGACCCATCCCCTGCGCCTAGCGGGGTTGATTGGCAACCGGACATCGAAGCGCGACCTGATCGAAAAATATATCGAAGCGGTGCCCATGCCGGTCCTGGAAGTCTTGCCCCTCATCGAAGATATTCGCGTGTCCCGCGTTAAGGGCAAAACTCTGTTTGAGATGGCGGAAAGCGATCCGTCCCTGACCTACGTGTGCGACTACTACCTCAACATTGCCGACCAACTGCTGGCGATGCCGGAAGGCGTGGTCCCCAACGATGCCCCCGATCGCGACCTCTTCTCGCTCCTGTCTGACTTCTACCTCAACCCGAAGCAGCCCGTGCAGACGGCAGAGGAAGAACTCGATCTGATGATGGTTTAACCCGTGGGATAGCCGTCCCGGCGGTCTCTAGGCAAAGTGCTTGTGGGATAGCCGTCCCGGCGGTCTCTCAGGGGCAGGCAGGATGTCCACCCCACGGCCTGTTATCTTCTGGGGATTGCCAGATTTCAGAGTCGCATTATGATGCAGGTGTTCATTTTTGCATTGGGGACTTGGAGTCATGGCATTCTTCGAGGACTTTACCGCTGCGATTAAGCAAAAGTGGCTGGACTACTACCGCGCTAATCGGCCCTGGTTGGTGTTGCAAATGGAAGGCCGTTCGATCGGCACTCCGGACGGTGGGCGGCGTCCAGTCTCTTCCCTGCTCTTGGGGGTGATTAATGCTCTAGAGCCGAAACTAGGCAATCTCATGGTGCCGTTCTTCCGGCTGAACTCGGATGAAGATGCGTTGGTGGAGGTTCTGGGGTTGAATTTTGACCCGGATATTGAACTGGGTGAGGGCGTGAGCAAGATGACACCGATGCAGGCCAAAAGTACCGATCCGGCGCATCTGCTGCTCAACTCTCCCGACGATGGTTGATTCATTCACAGTTGATTTATTCACTAAGGTTTTAGAAAGATGACTGTTGCCCAACCGGATGCCCTGAATTTTGAGTGTGAAACGGGGAATTATCACACCTTCTGCCCGATTAGCTGTGTGGCTTGGCTGTACCAGAAAATTGAAGATAGTTTCTTTCTGGTGATTGGGACCAAAACCTGTGGCTATTTCCTCCAAAATGCAATGGGGGTGATGATTTTTGCGGAACCGCGCTATGCGATGGCGGAATTGGAAGAGGGAGATATTTCTGCCAAGCTCAATGATTATGAGGAGTTAAAACGCCTCTGTACCCAAATTAAGCGCGATCGCAACCCTAGTGTGATTGTTTGGATTGGCACCTGCACCACCGAAATCATCAAAATGGATCTGGAAGGGCTGGCCCCGAAGCTGGAGGCTGAGATTGGGATTCCGATCGTCGTCGCCCGTGCCAATGGTCTGGACTATGCCTTCACCCAGGGTGAGGATACGGTGTTAGCAGCGATGGCGGCCCGTTGCCCCAGCAAGGTCGAAAATGAGGCCGAGAAGGAGGAACGTAATGCGATCCAAAAACTCCTGAGCTTTGGCCGCAAGCAGGAAGAAGTGGCCCAGGAACGCAGCGAATATGTGGATCATCCCCCTCTCGTTCTGTTTGGTTCCCTGCCCGATCCGGTGGTAACTCAGCTAACGTTGGAGTTGAAAAAACAGGGGATTAAAGTTTCTGGTTGGCTCCCCGCTAAGCGCTATACGGAACTACCGATTCTCGAAGAAGGCTACTACGTGTGTGGGGTAAATCCTTTCCTCTCGCGGACGGCAACGGCCCTGATGCGGCGGCGGAAGTGCAAGCTGATTGGTGCCCCCTTCCCGATCGGTCCTGATGGCACCCGTGCCTGGATTGAAAAGATTTGCTCCGTATTTGGGATTGAACCGCAGGGTTTGGCCGATCGCGAACAACAGATTTGGGCCAATCTGGAAGACTATATTGAACTGGTTCGGGGTAAATCCGTTTTCTTTATGGGCGATAACCTCTTAGAGGTTTCCCTGGCGCGTTTCCTGATTCGTTGCGGGATGACCTGCCCGGAAATTGGCATTCCCTATATGGATAAGCGTTACCAAGGGGCTGAATTGGCGCTGTTGGAACAAACCTGTCAGGAAATGGGGGTGCCGTTGCCGCGCATTGTGGAGAAGCCGGATAATTACAATCAGATTCAACGCATTTATGAGTTGCAACCGGATTTGGTGATTACGGGAATGGCCCATGCGAATCCGCTGGAAGCACGGGGGATTAATACCAAGTGGTCGGTGGAATTTACCTTTGCCCAGATGCATGGGTTTACCAATGCCCGCGATATTTTGGAATTGGTGACGCGGCCTCTGCGGCGGAATTCTTCGCTGAAGGATTTGGGATGGGATAAGTTGGTGAAAGAGGAAGCACGGGTTTAGGACAATTCGCCTTCAGGTGTTATCTTGGGCGGTTCACCACTAAGGCACTAAGGGCACGAAGGTACACAAACTTCTTAGTGTTTTAGTGTCTTAGTATCTTTCTGTTTTAATGTTTGAGCGGGTTGCTGCTTTCGATGCCTAATGTGTTTGATCTGCCTGATCGCCCCCTGTCCCAGGAACAATTTGATGTTCTGATGGCCGCTGGGGCTGTTAAAATCGAGCGCATCCTGTCCAGTGGACACACGACCCCAACCGGGGAATGGTACGACCAGGAACAAGACGAGTGGGTGATCCTGCTGCAAGGACGGGCAACGCTCAGCTATGCCGATGGTTCTGAAGCCGATCTGCACCCTGGCGATTACCTTTATCTCCCGGCCCACTGTCGCCATCGGGTGGAGTTCACCAGTACTGATCCGCCCTGTGTTTGGCTGGCTGTGCATTATCCTGCCCAGACCTCCTGCCCATGACTGCTGCTAACCTGAGCCACCAGTACCAGGCCCACTACAAGCCCAACCAACTGACCCGGGGGAGTGGTCAAACGGCAGTGATTACCGGGTGGACGGTCAAGCAGGCCGTGGCGAAGCGGCTGGAACCCCACGAATATGCCGTCATCGGCCAACTCTATAGCCCCACCCGTGGGATCAGTGTGCTAATCCGCAACCTGCTGGCGAATCCCCATGTGCATTACCTGGTGATCCTGAATGCTACTAAGGAGGATGAAAATGCGGGCGGCTCTACGTGTCTGATTGACTTTTTTCGGCATGGGTTTCGGGCAGGTGAAAGTGATACGGGGCGATCCTGCTGGGTCATTAACTCCCCGATCGTGGGCTATATCGACAGCGAAATCCCCGCTGAGTATCTCAACCGGTTGCGTCAGGCCATTACCTGGTTTGAAGCGCGGACAATTGCTGAAGCTGTCACCCAGGTCAAAACACTGGCGACGGCACCCCAGCGGGCACCGTGGGGAATCCCCATGCTATTTCCCCAGTTAGAAACGACGCCGAGTGTGTTACCGGGACCACGCTATGGTCATCGCATTGAGGGGAAAACGATCGCGGAAACCTGGGTGCAAATTATCCACCGCATTAAAACCACGGGCACAATTCGGCCCACGGCCTATGATGGTCACTGGCAAGAACTAATTGATCTCATGGCGATCGTGACGAATGAACCGCCTGACTTCTATATTCCAGACCCCAATTATTTACCCTGCGATCGCGCCTTTATTCAGGAATATATCGACCAAATGTTGAAAGATGCCCCCCAACGGGAGGGGGTGAAATACACCTACGGGCAGCGATTGCGATCGTGGTTTGGCCAGGACCAAATTGAGCAGGTGATTACTAAATTAGTCACCGATCGCGACTCGGCCCGTGCGGTGATGTCTCTGTGGGATGTCCAGGATCATGAAGCGAATAGCAGCCCCCCTTGTTTGAATCATATTTGGGTGCGGATTGTCGAAAACGAGTTATCCCTAACGGCGACGTTTCGGAGTAATGATATGTTTAGTGCTTGGCCGGTAAATGCGATCGGTCTGCGGGCATTACAACAACATATTCATCAACAAATCGAGGCCAGATCGGGCCGATCTCTCACCCTCGGTCCCTTGATTACGATCAGCCAAAGTGCCCATATTTATGATGACTGTTGGGAGAATGCCGATCGCTTAATTGAACAGCACTATCGACCCCTCATGGGACAGCGCCACTACGATGACGCGATCGGCAGTTTTATTATTAACATCCAGGATCAACAAATCATTGTGGTGGAACACACAACCCCTGGTTCGGGTGAAGTCGTGAAATGCTATTCCGGCCAGTCGGCGAAGCACCTGTATCGCCAGATGATTACCGACTGCCCCGCGATCGCGGCGAACCATGCCGCCTACCTAGGCAGCGAATTGCAAAAGGCAGAAATGGCCCTCCGCTATCCAGATCTGTTTAGCTATGAACAGGACCGACCCCTAGCTAAGTTAATCTTAAACAATACCAGCTCGTAGGGCCACGACCGCTGCCTGCACGCGATCGTCCACCGCCAGCTTATTCATAATGCCCCGGACGTGGGTCTTGACCGTATTGGGACTCAGGTAGAGGACAGCCCCAATTTCGGGATTGCTTTTCCCTTCGACCATAAGTTTCAGCACTTCGAGTTCCCGTTCCGACAGTTGGCCGATCAGGGCGCTGCTGGGGTTGCTGGTTGGGGGTTTCATCGCTCCCATGATCGTGTGGGCAATTTGCGGATCAAGGTAAACGGCTCCCTCCTGGGCAGCGGCGATCGCCGTGAGCAGGCGATCGATATTCGCGCCCTTAATGCAATAGGCATCGGCCCCACTGGAAAAGGCGGCGTAAATCTCGGTGTCCGCCGTGTGGGAAGTGAGCATGACCACATGAACATTGGGCAGCTTGGCCTTGATTTGTTGCGTAGCGGCAATACCATCCTGGCGCGGCAGGCCAATATCCATCACCACCACATCCGGCGTTAGCTTCAGGACTTCCTCAACCCCCAGGTAGCCGTCTTCTGCCTGCCCGACAATCTCCAGATGGGGATATTCCGAGAGGGATTGGATCAGGCCCAGTTGCATGATCGGGTCGTCTTCAACAATGACAACCCGCAGGGGAGCATCGTTAGCAGTCATGGTTTCGGGAGGCATAGGCGCGAGGGAGGTAAGGGTAGGTGGCGATCGAACGCTAGGAAGTTCTTATCAGTCAGCCTATCAGATCCCCCCACAGATGATGCCACTGGCTCAGTTTGCGTACAACTGACGGATTTCGTCGAGGGAGTTAGCAGTCCGCAGAGTTTGCAGAATCGTTTGCAGGGTATCTACAGACTCGATCGCCCGGATTTCCGGCAATAGTTGCAAGCCTGCCTCACTAAATTTCACTTCCAACACCACATCAATGTTGGCAAGCAACCCATCACGGAGACCCTGCTGCAATCCCTGCCGTAAGCCTTGCTGCTGCCCTTCTTGCCTTCCCTGCTGTAAGCCCTCTTCCTTAGCCATGCGTTCGAGGCTAGTGACGTAAGGCATATTGGTTTCCTCCTGATAGGTATAAATTTCTTGCCAGAAGCTTTTCTCCAAGTCTTGGGGCAGTTGGATTACCCAGTCAATAAACCGCAGGAGATTGATGACATCGGT
>NZ_JBRCAD010000024.1:0-10764 GCF_053493415.1 Trichothermofontia sp.
GCATGACGGGAGCCATTGGCGGGGGCGGCGCGATCGCGGGGGAAGGCGTTACCTGGGTAGGCACGGAAATAGCTGGGCCAGAGACAGCCGGCACAACCACATCATTAGCAGCTAGGGCGAGGGCAGCAGATGCCCGATCGGGGCGAGAACGGACAGGCGGGTGATTCCCCCATGCCAAACCGGGAGCCACGGCCACCAACAGGATCGTCCCACTGAACAATGGCCCTAGCCGCACGGACACAAACGGCTTACCTAACATGGCTAATCCTTTAATACCCGATGTGCCGAGAGCGATCGTTTCAGGAATTTGTCAGAGATTTACCTGACTTGAAAAAGCTTGACGACAACGTTGGGGTATTCTTAGTTGACTACTCCCACTATAGCTCACGCGATCGTTTTTGGGCTGATCGGGGGACTGATTGCGCAGTGGAACGAGAGATGACTGCCACGATCGCCATTCTCCTGGCTGATAACAGTCCCGCTCGTAGAAGGTCATGCTTACAATAACGGGGTGTAGGTTGGTGTTGCGCCTGTGAGATTTAACCCGCTCACTGTGTTGGGGCAAACGCCGTGCGCCCTAACCTACCCCCATTAAGTGGGGCAGAGCACTAGGCAGCCTGCACAGGGCTGCGATCGACGACTGCTTCTTCAGTCAGCAAATCCGCCAATTGTTGTTCAATCTGATCCCGTACAATCTGCCGGTATTCCAGGAAGTGTTCATTCAAGGCACAAATGGAAAGGTAGTGATCCCAAACACGCGGATTATGCCGCAGGATGCCGATCAAGTTGAGCCAGAACCGTAGGCGGGTTTTCCGCACGACCCCCTGTCGCCAGCATACTAATAGCAGCGCCCGAATACTGACCCAATTTACCTTACGCAAGGAGACCTTATGCTCCGGCGTCCCCATTTTCAGGAAATGGCGATAGGTGCGGTTGAGATAGGCGAGGGGATCATAGAGTCGCCAGAAGGCATCGACATATTCCCGTGCCACTTCTTCAATGGGTCGGGTAGGAATAAAGTTCATCAACGTCGTTTGGTTGGCATTGCTATCCCCCCGCAGCCGCCCCTCTTTTTTCAGGCGATGCCAGAGGGCGGTATCTGGCAGGGCTTGCAACATACTGAAGAAGGCCGTGGGAATAGCCGCCGTTTCAACAAATTGGACAATGCGATCGCCTGCACCTGTTTTTTCGCCATCAAAGCCAATAATAAAACCGGCCATCACCCGTAGGCCCGATCGAATAATCGTATCGACGGAATCCGCCAACGGATCGCGGGTATTTTGATACTTCTGAGTAACGGAAAGGCTTTCGGTATCCGGGGTTTCAATGCCCAGGAAGACAGCATTAAAGTTACAGGCGACCATCAGATCCATGAGTTCCTGATCCTGGGCCAAATCCACCGAAGACTCTGTATTGAAGTGGAAGGGGAATCCGTGTTCTACCATCCAGGGACGCAGAGCTTTCAACAATAGTTTAACGTTGCGTTTATTACCAATAAAATTATCATCAACGAGAAAAACCGTGCGTCGCCAACCCAATTCATAGAGCCGCTCTAATTCGGCCAAAAATTGTTCAGGGGTCTTCGTTCGGGGTTTGCGACCGTAGAGTACAATGATGTCGCAAAATTCGCACTGGAAAGGGCAGCCCCGCGAGAATTGTACCGACATGTTGTCGTAGGCGTTGAAGTCAAGCAGATCAAAGCGGGGGATCGGCGTTTGTGTCACATCCGGTTTTTCGCCATCGGCCCGGAGAACTGCCTGGGTTTTCCCTTGCGCCAAGGCGTCAACCAACATCGGCAGGGTAATTTCTCCCTCATCCAGAACTAAGAAATCGGCCCCGGCAGCCAGGGGTTCCTGGGGCAAGGCTGTGGCATAGGGACCGCCAACCGCCACCAATTTACCGCGCCGCTTAGCCTCCCGAATCTGGGCCAAGAAATCTTCCTTTTGCACAATCATGGCGGACGATATCACTAGATCGGCCCAAGCCCATTCCGCTTCCGTCACATCACACACGTTGCGATCGACCAGCTTAAACTCCCAGGTTTGGGGCAGTATTGCAGCGACGGTAATCAAACCAAGGGGGGGCAGCAATGCCTTGCGGTCAACCAGTTCCAAGGCTTTCTCAAAGGACCAAAAGCTTTTGGGAAACTGGGGATAGAGGAGTAAAACTCGCATTCCTTCTAACTCTTACGCGTATTTATGCTTGATTGTAGGCAATTATGCAAGCATTTTGGGTCTTATCCGCCATTTTTATAGGATGATGGGCCGCGTTTGGGTTGGCTCAGACGCAATTTTGAGGCCACTCTCCATTAGCGACTCGTAGATGCTCAGGTTGGCCATTGGTACCCACCCCCCTGCTGGAGCAAGGCGAAACTCTCTGCCCAGCGGCTGATAGCAAGTGACGTTAGGTGTCCGAACAATCAATAATATCCATCGCATCGTCTATGTACAGGGCACCTCGAAAAGTACCCGCCCTAAGCCCCCAAGCAATGTTATCCCGTTGAAGTTCGTAGTCGCGGTTTTAACCGCGATCCCCTTTTAAAACATCCGCTTAGAAGCAGGCAGGATGCCTACCTCACAACTTTGATTGCAAGCAGGCAGGATGCCTACCCCACCCGCTTGACTGAGCGCTTAAACTTCAACGTCATCCCACGACTGCCCGCCACCTTTCCCCCCGTTCCCAGCGAACTCATCTGCCCTCCCCATTGATTGCCACCGCTAACTCAATCTCATGCCATTCTCAGCCTTCTCAGTCAGGTATGAACGGTGAACCCAAATGTTACGATAGCGGTGATGCGATCGTCAGGATCGCTGTGATCGGCCTTGGGATGAGGGGGACCGAATGCAAGGCCATAGCCATCGGACCTAAACCTGCCGGGAACCAATCGTTATGCCATTGCTAGAAGCTACCAAACCAGAACCCAGTCTGAACTTTGGGCGAATTTTGTTGGTAGAGGATGAGGATCTGATTCGCGAGGCGATCGCCCTCGCCCTGCGCGAAGAAGGCTATGAGGTGGTTGTAGCTGCCGATGGGCGGCAGGCGCTTTCCTTGGCCCAAGAGGTATCCCCGCTCCCCTCGGCGAATCCCTCTGAATGGTGGGGCCGGACCACCGATGGCGGTCCGGCGTCGTTCCACTTTGATCTGATGATCCTGGATCTGATGCTGCCCAGTATCAATGGTTTGGATCTCTGCCGATTGATACGACGGGAAGGTAACAATGTCCCCATTTTGATTTTGAGTGCGCGGGGGTCGGAAACCGATCGTGTGGTTGGGCTAGAGGTCGGTGCTGACGACTACCTCACTAAACCGTTTGGGATGCGGGAATTGGTCGCCCGTTGTCGAGCTTTGCTGCGTCGCCAACGCCTTAGTCACGTCCAAAGTCAACCCACTGTCCTCCGTTTTCAAGAGATTGTCCTGTATCCCCAGGAATGCCGGGTGTTAGTCCGGGAGGCAGAAGTCAGCCTTTCACCCAAGGAATTTCGCCTGCTGGAATTATTTATGAGTTATCCCCGGCGGGTGTGGTCACGGGAGCAATTACTGGAGCGCGTTTGGGGACCTGATTTCATGGGCGATAGTAAAACAGTGGACGTGCATATTCGCTGGCTACGGGAAAAATTAGAAGCCGATCCGAGTAACCCAGAATACCTCGTCACTGTACGGGGGTTTGGCTATCGCTTTGGTTAAGCTAATCAACTGAACCCAGATCAGGGTGGTCTGATGATAGTAAACTTGGAAGAACGGCAAGTATGAAGAAACAGCCTGGATGTAGCAAGTTCAGGTGACTGATGAGCGTGGGGTAGGCATCCTCCTGCCCTGGCTAGGGGACTGCACTCCATGCCTGCACAAACCCTTTAGGCTTGCTATATCAGTTGATATCACCTTTAAGAAACCGCCATCACAGATCTACGATTACGCGAAAAACCCATTATTGGGATTAGACCTGTGCTATTCGCATTCCTACAAGGGCTAGCCGTGGGCCTCGTCTGTCTTGGGGTATACCATTGGCGGTTCGATCGCAAGCTGCGATCGCTCATTCAGGAGATCAAACCCGATGCCCTCCAAGTTGCCCTCCCCCTCACCTCACGCTTGACCGGTGCCATCAGCATCCAGAAGCAACGTTGTGCGGAACTGGAACAGGCGCTTGAGATCTGGAAGCAAGTCTTACACCAAGCTCCGGTTTGCTATTTACAAGTCGATGCGGAGGATCGGTTAGTGTGGTGTAATGCCGCTGCCTATCAGTTATTAAAAATTCATACTTGGGAAGCAACTAAGCCCCGGCTTCTCTTAGAGGTTATCCGCTCCTACGAGTTAGATCAGTTAATTGCCCAAACGCGCCAAACCCAGCGCCCAACGGAGTGTGAATGGAGTCTGCACCTATCCCATTTGCCCACCACACCCAGTTCACCCAGCCTAACGCCGATCATTTCTCTGCGGGGCCATAGTTTCCCCCTCCCGAACCAGCAAGTTGGGGTTTTTCTCGAGGATCGCCAGGAAGTTTTACAACTGCGACAGCAACGCGATCGCGCCTTTTCCGACCTGGCCCATGAATTAAAAACGCCCCTGACCTCGATCCGGCTGGTGATGGAAACCATCCAGAACGGGCTAGATCCTTCTTTGCACCACTGGACCGATCGCGTCATTAGGGAGGTTATCCGCATGAGCACCCTGGTGCAGGACCTGCTCGACCTTACCCAACTCGAACGGGGGGTTGGGACTTGCCTACAGTGCAAATCCCTTGATTTCGCGGATCTCATCGATTCTGTTTGCCATAACCTTGATCCCCTCGCCCAAAAGCGACAGATCCAGTTGACATACCAAGGACCAGCTCCCCTACGGTTGTGGGGAGATTACTCCCGCCTCTACCGGGTTATGGCGAATTTGCTGGATAATAGTATTCGGTATAGTCCACTGGCAGGGAAAGTCGTGATCCAGGCACAGATCCGGGCCGCCACGGCATTAAGGATGGAGAGGCTCACCCCACCCGCTGCGGTGATTGCGGCTTGTCCTACGTGGGTCCAGATCGATGTCATCGATAGTGGCCAGGGCTTTCCCGAAGCCGATCTCCCACACATTTTTGAGCGGTTTTATCGCGCTGATCCCGCCCGTACTCACAGTGAAATCGCAACCGATCGCGAGCAAGGACTGTTCACCTATCCGTTGCCCGTTTCCCCCTTATCACCCCGGGCCACAGAGGTTCGGCTCGGACAAGCAGCGCGGAGCGAAGCAGTCGCCACCATCGGGGGAAGTAGTGGCCTTGGCCTAGCCATTGTGCGTCAAATTGTTGAGGCCCACCAGGGCTTTGTTCGGGCCAGTAATCATCCCCAGACCGGGGGGGCATGGCTCCAGGTATTTTTACCCCAAGCAGCCCCAGATACTTCCCCCAGCCACAACCATTATTAGCCCCCGCCGTGGGTTAGGACTGCTACCATGCCAGACAGCAAACAGCTAGAAAATTTGTTGGGAGATGGGGAAGAGTGCTTAACATTGCTTTACTCCCGTGGTTGAATATAGAACAGCCAATTGCGTGGGTAGCCAGCGATGGTCCCCAAGCACCATAACGGTGCCTACGGGAATCCGCCCCCGATTTGCCTGTCAGGCGTTCAGGGAGGCACGACTACCCGTCAGATTCCGGCAGATCAGGCAAGATCCCGGATCGCGTAGGACTGGCCAACGACAACAGGTGCGACAACAGGTAACAGTGCATTAGGAGTTCGGCTTATCCCCCCCTATGGAAGAACGGCTGCAAAAAATTCTCTCCCAGCGAGGCATTGCCTCTCGGCGTCAGGCTGAACAGATGATCCTGACGGGGCGAGTGCAATTGAATGGCGTCACGGCCCATTTAGGGCAAAAGGCTAACCCCAATGCAGACACCATTACGATCGATGGTCAGCGGTTGTACCCCTGTGATACTCCCAACCTGAGCTATCTGTTACTGAACAAACCCGCAGGTGTGGTATCCACCTGCCGTGATCCCCAGGGGCGATTGACGGTGCTGGCACTGCTACCGTCCCAGTGGCAACAACAGGGCCTTCATCCTGTGGGTCGGCTCGATGCCGACTCGACTGGTGCCCTTTTGCTCACCAACGATGGTTCGCTCACGTTTTACCTAACGCATCCGCGTTACCACGTGGCTAAAACCTATCAAGTGTGGGTTAAGGGTAATCCCTCCCCAGCGATCCTGCAACAGTGGCGGCAGGGAATTCGACTGCAAGGGCGTCCAACGTTGCCAGCGACGGTGCGTGTCCTAGATCGTTGCCTAGAACCGGCCCGGACTTGTTTGGAAATCACCCTGCATGAAGGCAGGAACCGGCAAATTCGGCGCGTGGCCGAGTTATTAGGGCACCCCGTGTTGCACCTACAGCGGGTAGCTATTGGCCCCATCCAATTGGGCAATCTGCCGTCTGGCCAGTGGCGATCGCTGACTGGGCCAGAAATTACTGTCCTGAAGCGCGAATCCCAGCGGGTTTGCGATCGGGTCTTAGGCGTATCGACTGCGAGTGAGGAGCGCAGGCTATGAGAAAGCGTGGGAAAATGCGGAAAAGCAGCTTGCCATTACAACAACAACAGGCAGAGCAACTAGCCACGATCGGGGCCTATCTGGCCGATGTTCGGAAACGGCAAGCGCTCTCCCTTCAGGAAGTCGCTTCTAGGACTTTGGTTCAGGCTCGCCTGCTGCAAGCGATTGAGGAAGGGCGGTTAGAAGCCCTGCCAGAGCCGGTCTATATCCAGGGATTTATTCGTCGCTTTGCCGAGGCCCTAGGACTGGAGGGGGCACCCTTAGCCCAGCAGTTTCCCACGGGCGATATTGTTCGGCGTGAGGGACACCCCTTTCGTTGGAGACAGTCGCCCATTACCCAATTGCGTCCCTTTCACCTCTATTTGCTCTACATCTTTGTCGTGGTCTGTGCGGTGAACGGTCTGTCCTCCTTAGTCAATCCCCCGATCGGGCAAACAGGCCAAACCCCTAACGTCACCGAAGCTATGCCCCCCTCCGAGCTACCCACTTCGACGCCTCCGGAACCCGCCACCATGCAGATCAACGCCCCCAAGGCTGAGCCGAGCAAGCCCTTGCGGGTGCGGGTTACTTTGGTATCCCCGTCGTGGATTCGCGTTGTTGCGGATGGGCAAACCGCCTTTGAAGGGGTCCTCCAGCCAGGGGCCAATCAACAGTGGGCGGCGAATCAACAGCTTGTTGTTCGGGCGGGCGATGCCGGGGCCGTCCTGTTGAGCTTTAATGACGGTAAGGATGAACGCCTGGGTGAACCCGGAGCCGTTGAGGAAGTGGTCTTTGAATCAACCGCCCAAACGGCGAGTTTGCCTCTAAACCTGCGGTTTTAGGTCTGTTCCA
The DNA here is from genome assembly GCF_053493415.1 of Trichothermofontia sp. Lineage (NCBI taxonomy): Bacteria > Bacillati > Cyanobacteriota > Cyanophyceae > Leptolyngbyales > Trichocoleusaceae > Trichothermofontia > Trichothermofontia sp. The sequence goes on from NZ_JBRCAD010000024.1 coordinate 7,349, forward strand.
AGCTCAACGCTATTCCTGGGGCAGGCAGACGATGCCTAGCCCTCCTTGTTTAGAACCTTTTGAAAAGTCTAAATACGGTTGCTTTGGCGACTAAACAAGCTCGTAGGAACGACTTTAGTCGTTTTTAGTCGTTAAAAGCTCGTAGGAACAACTTTAGTCGTTAAAAGTCCCTGCTACCCGCGCGGGGTAAGCCGCTGCTTGTACCTCTGCCAACAATAGCAGGGTAGGCCACACCCTACCCCACGCATTTTGGCTTTTTATTTTACCTATCAGCCCGATCAACCGGTATTACGCATCCCTGCCGCGATGCCGTTAATTGTCAGGTGGGCACCCCGCAGGAGTTCGCTTTGGCTATAGCGCGATCGCACCACCATACCGCTTGCGGCTTGGGATTGGTACTGGCGCAGCCGTTTCAGCAACGACACTTGTAGGAAACCCAGCGGCACGATCGAACCATTGCGCAGTTGGATTGAGGCTTGCAACTCCGGATCACCATCCAACAGCCGTTGATGTTCCGTAATCGCCAAAACCAAATCTCGCGTCAGGTGATACTCTCGGGAAATTTGTTCAAACAGGTGTTCAAACCGACCCCGGTCTTCCGGTTGTGATAATTCCCGCACATAATGGTGCGCAATTTGCAGATCCACCTTCGAGAGGGTCATTTCCACCTTCGAGATCGCCATCTTGAAAAAGGGCCATTTGTAATAGAAATAACGCAACAGGCTCAGGTGCTCATCCGGGGCCTCATTCAGGAATTCCCGTAGGGCCGTGCCGACGCCGTACCAGGAGGGCAGCAGGAAGCGGGTTTGCGTCCAGCTAAAGACCCAGGGAATGGCCCGCAGGTTCGCCATATCCCGTTTCCCCGATCGCCGCGAGGGACGCGAACTAATTTGCAATTTACTGATTTCCTCGATCGGGGTGACTTGGTGGAAGAAATCAATAAAATCCGGTTGCTCGTAGATGAGCTGGCGATAGTGCTGGCGCGATCGGGCCGCCAACTCCTCCATGATTTCGTTCCAGGGTTCAATATTGTCAAACCCAGTGCGCAGCAAACTGGCCTGAATTACCGCCGTCGTGATGTTTTCCAGGTTATACAGCGCCAATTCCGGTAGGGAATACTTGGAGGCCAGCACTTCCCCTTGCTCGGTAATCTTAATGCGGCCATTAATACTCCGTCCGGGCTGGGCCAGAATTGCCTCATAGGCAGGTCCCCCCCCGCGCCCGACCGATCCCCCGCGCCCGTGGAAAATCCGTAGGGCAATCCCATGTTGCTCCGCGATCGCCTGGAGGGCTTTCTGGGCCTTGTGAATCTCCCAATTACTGCTGAGGAATCCGGAATCCTTATTGCTGTCGGAATACCCCAGCATCACCTCTTGCAGCCCCGTCGCCGTTGTATCGGCTTGGGGATCGGCCTGGGCCATTGCTTCATATCCCCCAGCCAGCAGGGCACGGTAAAGCGGTAGCTCAAACAAGTGTTGCATAATCGCGGGTGCCCGCCGCAGATCCTCGACGGTTTCAAACAGCGGCACCACCTGGAGACGGCTCACCCCCGTAGCGGGATCGTATAACCCGGCTTCCTTTGCCAGCAGCAAGACCTCCAGCAGATTACTGACGGAGTGGCTCATGCTGATGATATAGGTTTGGCAGATCTCTTGGCCAAACTCCTGCTGCAACTGGTGGGTTATCCGGAAGGTTTCGATGATCTCACAGGTCCGCTCTGAGAAGGGTAGGTTGGCCGGGATCAAGGGACGCCGGGTTTTGAGTTCCTGCACCAGCCAGTCACAACGCTCCCGCTCCGTCATGTCGGCATAGGGCTTGGGCAAAACCTGGAGGTAGGCCGTAATTTCATCGATCGTGTTGCCGTGCTGGGAACTTTCCTGGCGCAAATCCAGTTGGGCCAGGTTAAAGCCATAGATTTCGACTTGGCGGATGAGGGTTTCCAGTTCTTCGCACGTTAACCCGGTTTGCAGCAGACTGGCCTGGACTAACCGCAATTCCGCTAAAAACTCATCGCCCGATCGATACAAGTTGGTGGTGGGACAGTCGGAAGCAGTCCGTTCCTCCTGGGAACTATTATCCAAACAAAGGTTACGATCGCGGGTATTTCTCAGCCGCTCCAGTGCATAGGTCAGCTTTAGGCGGTAGGGTTCCTGACGGTAGCGAATGGCCTTGGCTTCGTAAACCTCCGGCATTTGGATGCGGTCCTGCTCCAACGCCTCCAGCAATTCCGGCAACACCTGGCTCCAGTGCAGGGAGGGACTGAGGAGAGCGATCAGTTTTTCGATCGACTGAATATACTTTTCCAACACCAACTTGCGTTGATAGCAGGCCGTGCGCCACGTCACCTGGGGGGTCACGGAAGGATTACCATCGCGATCAGCCCCAACCCAGGACCCAAACTTACAAAAGTTGACGCGGGGTGGACGCAGGTAGGGGAAAACACTATGCAGGGCACGGTTGAAGCGATCGAACAGTTTCGGCACCGCATCGAAGAGGACTTCTTGGAAATAGTGCAACGTATAGTCCACCTCGTCCAGCACCGACGGTTTGAACTGGTGGAGTTCATCTGTGCGCCACCAGAGCCGCACCTCCGCCATCAGGGTTTGGCGAATTTTATCTGCCTCCCAGTCCGCCATCGGCGAGTGACTCCCGGCCTCAATCAGATCCAACTGGGTCAACAGTCCGGCGATCCGCCGTTGCTTACTGCGAATGGTGTGGCGCACAATCTCCGTGGGGTGGGCTGTGAACACCATGCGCACGTCCAGATTATCAATCAATCGCTGAATATGTTGCGGGGGTACGTTCAAGCGTTTTAGTTCCGGGAACAGCCACTGCAACGTTGCGGGTCCCTTGCGCGATGCCCCGGATACGAGCAAACTTTTCTCCAGTAAACTGGCATGAAAGGACGTTTCCACCGTCACTGGCCCTTCTAGGGCCGCATGGGGTGTTCCCCGGACATTGGCTAGGGCCTGATCGACACTGGTGCGTAGGTGGGTTACCCCCAGGCCACCGCGTACGGCGTCCTCAATGCTTTGGTTATAGTTATCGCGGTATTGTTGCTGCTGCTGCCGCTGTTCATAATGCTGTTCAACAATATTGATCAGTTGGAAATAGAGGGCAAAGGCACGGGTTAGACGGATGGCTTCCTCTAGATCCAGATGTTCAATGACCCGGAGGGCTTCCGATTCCAGAAAATTGGGCGCCTGTCCTTCTGGTGAACACAGTTGCCGCAGACTAATCAACAAATCGACTAATTCTTGGCCACACTCTTCGCACAAAACAGCCTGCCAGATTTCCTCCGTCAAGCGCAGGCGACGGTTGAGTAGTCGTTTTTCGGCAGCGGTCATATTCGTCGTAACCCTCGTGATCCGGTTGCTTTTTTGGGGGCCGGTGGTTTGCATGGGGGGCGTGTACTG
>NZ_JBRCAD010000025.1:0-60938 GCF_053493415.1 Trichothermofontia sp.
GGCTTGAGGGGAGCGATGTAGGCAGCGAGTGCCTGGGTTGGGTAGCTGGCCGCCTCAATGACGGGGGCAATTAAGGGGTGAAGACCATCGATGCCCGCCAGGATTTGGGCTTGATTGTGATACAGCGCCGTCAGCAAAGACAGGAGACCCTGGGGGATCGACATACCATAAAATCCCTGCGCCCGTGTCCCTTCCTTGCCCCGACTGGCCCCCACCTCATCCCAGGCGCTCGAGCAAAAGCCAAAACTTTGGGCAAACCCCTGTTGACGCTGATACGCACTGAAACTGTTCAGAAAAGTATTGGCCGCTGCGTAGGCCCCCACGGTTGCCCCGGCAAAAACGCTAATAACGGAGGAAAAATTGATAAACAGGCAGTTGGGATCATCTTTAACCAGTTGGTACAGACTCCAGGTGCCCTGAACTTTGGGGTAGAGGGTGGCGGCGAAGCTGGTGCGGGTTTCCTCCATCAATAACCGGTTAGGCGCAACTCCGGCCAGGTGGATCACCCCCTTAAGTTCACAGTGCCAATCCTGCTTCGCCTGCTGGACCACGGCCTGGAGGGCGATCGGATTCCCGATATCAACCGCTGCATAGGCGATCGCGCCGCCCAGTGATTGCAGGGCTTGGTAGGCCTGGAGGCGCTCGGCCTGTTTTCCCCCCTGGGCGATGCACTGGGGCCATGTCTCGTCAGGGGGTAAGGGGGTGCGGCCCAACAGGAGCAACTTGGCCTGATAGTGGGTTAATAGATAGCGGGCAATCTCAACCCCAATGCCGCCTAGGCCCCCACTGAGGACATACATTCCCCCGGTGTGGAATGGGAGGGGCTGGGTGGGCTGGTGCAAGAGATCAGCCGGTTCCAGGCGGGGGATCAACCGCTCCCCCTGACGGTAGGCGACCTCGCGGGCGCGGGGCAGGGCCGCCATCTCCGCCAGAAGCCGGTCGATCGCGGCTATCCCCAAACCAACGGGAACATCGATGTGGAAGCTGTCAAGCCAGGGCAGTTCCCGGGGAAAGGTTTTGAGCAACCCCAGCATTGGACTGTGGGCGTAGGCAATGCGATCGCCGGGGGTGACGGCCTGGACCTGACTGGAAACCACGGCGAGTTTCACCGATTCCGTGTGGCATTGGGCCTGGGCGATCGCCTGTACCAATGCCAGGAGGCTATAGGTCCCCACCGCCAGGATCTGTTGTAGGTGTTCGAGGCTATCCACCGCATCGATCGCCGCCTGCGGATCAGCCGCATTGGTCCAGGTGTGGATGATCTGACCGAGGGTCATCCCCTGGGCGGCGATCGCTGTGATCAATTGGGCATAGTGTTCCGGCTGGTGGGGGTCAAGGCTATAGTGATCGATCGCCCGTTGGGAAAATGCCGTTGCCGGGGTGACGGTAATGCAGCGATGTCCGGCCTGCTGGAGGCGATCGCACCACGCTACCTTCTGGGCCTCATCCACCAGCAGCAAGGTGTGCCCCACCGGTTGCCACGGCCCCTGATTAAGCAAGCGACAGGGCCGCCAGATGGGGCGATAGAACCAATCGGGGAGGGTATTGTTGTTGCCCAGGAGCAGATCCACCCGCTTGCGGATGGGGTCAAACGCACCGGCCTCAAATTGTTCCCGCAGTTGCGATCGCTGAATTTTGCCGATCGAGGTTTTGGGAATCACTGCTGGTTCTACGGGCAGGAGGGCCGCCGGCACAATGCCTAACTTTTGGACAACGGCGGTCTGAATTGCTTTGAGCAGGGTTCTAAGATCGACCTCGGCGGTTAAGGGGGTGTGGAAAAACAGGATCAGTTCATCTGTATCGCTGCCGACGGGGCGGCTGGCACAGGCCGCCGTATAGGAAACCACCACCCCTGGGATAGCCTCCACCACGGCTTCAATCTCGTGGGCGTAGTAGTTGCTGCCGTTGATGATAATGACATCCTTGCTGCGGCCCGTAATTGTCAATTGGCCGTGCTCGAGAAACCCCAGATCGCCCGTCTTAAACCAACCCGCATCAAAGGCTTCCTGGTTTAGGTCCGGGGCTTCATCGTAACCAGCCGTGACCGACGCCCCCTGCACTTGCAGCGCCCCGATCGTCCCCTCTGGGACCACGTGCCCGTGTTCATCCACAATCCGGAGGGCAATCCCCCGCATAGGCGCACCTAAATTGGCAAAGGCATCGCCATAGGGACCAGGGGGATCAACCAGGTAGGTGGGATTAAAGGTAACCCCAGAAGCGGTTTCCGCCATTCCCCAGGAGGCGTGCATCGCCGTGGGGGCCAAACCGTGGGGGGCCATGAGTTCCAAAAAACGGCGGGCGGTTGGGAGGACGATCGGTTCCGCCGTATTCAGCAGCGATCGCACACAGGACAGATCCCACCGCCGTTGCTGAATTGCCTCGGCTCGATCGTTCACCAACGCCAAGGCAAAGTTGGGTGCCCAGGCACTCGTTACCCGATGGGCTTCGATCCAGTCAAACCAGCGTAGGGGATCGGCTAACACGGCAGAAGTGGGGGCATGGAGCGCCTGCGCCCCCAAGTAGGCTGGGCGGATGACGCAGCGAATGATTGGCCCCGGATGATCCAGGGGCAACCAGTTGAGAAAGCGATCGCGGCTGCTAAAGTCACATTGTTCCGCTGTCGCTGCCACACTATGGAGCAGATTGCGGTGACTCAAGGTCACGCCCTTAGGCACACCGGTGCTGCCCGACGTGAGTAACAGGAGGGCTAAATCCTCTCCCTGGCTGGGATGGTGATCAGGGCTGGGGAGACAACCCTCGTAGTCTGCGATCGCCGCCACGCGCAGTTCAGCACCCACCGCCGCTGCCAGGGTCTGGATGGGGTCCCTCAGCCGCCCCTCGGTGAGGATTAGGGGGGACTGAAACCGCTGCCAAGCACTGAGCAGTTTTTTGACCACGCTGTTGTTGGGATCATAGACCGGGGCTGCCGCGATCGGGACGGGCACAAACCCCCCCAACACACAGGCCCAGAAGGCGGTAATAAACGCTGGGTGGCTTTCAAACTGGAACAGCACCTTATCCTGGGGCTGGAGTCCCTGTTGGCGCAGGCCCGTCAACAGCCGTTCCGCCTGGGCGAGTAAATCTGGGTAGGGTTGGGCGATCGCCGTCCCGTCCGCCTGTAGATAGGTCACCCCGTGGGTGGGAAACTGCTGGGCCGCTCGTACCAGTAAGGCCCCCAGGTTAGTTGGGAAATCTGGCCCCCAATCTTCCCTTGCCCCCGCACTCAGGGCGGGTGATCGGTCCGGGGCGACGATCGGCCTACGGGGTGAGGCATCGACGACCGGGGGAGCAGTCTCCGCGATCGTCGGGGCTGTTGCGATCGCGGCGTGATGTAAAAATTGCCCGTGGGGTAACAGATCGGCATGATGGAGGTAGGGCGTTGGCGGCGTGTACGGCTTAAGGACCACAGCCACTTCCGCGTCGGTTACCCTAGCCCGGAGGGTCTTTTCCCACGCCTGAGCTAGGTTGGCATCGACCACGCCGATCCGTGTCAACTGTTCCCGATCCACCTCACCCGTTGCCGTTAGGGGCAGTTGGGAAATGGGCACAAATACCAGATCCGTCAGCGCGTCAGCAGGTAATGTGTTGGCGAGGTGCTGGCGCAACCGTGCTTCGGAAAAGTTGCCACTGAGGACCACATAGGCGACCCGTTCCGGTTTAGCGGTGTGCTGATTGGTTCGCCGTAGGACCACACAATTCTCAACCCAAGGGGCCGTTAACAGAGCAACCGCCACCCGCTCGTCATAGGTTACATTTGTCTCATCTAGTAGCATGAATAGCGCCTATCGCATATAACCTTTATAGCGTTTGCCCTAACGGGTTTGGGAAGTGTCATTAAAGCGTCGTCGATCGCAAACTTACAAATTAAACGTGATAGTCGTCTCGGCTGTCTAGTGTGGGATAGCCTCGGCTGTGCTGATGAGTTGTGGGATAGCCGTCTCGGCTGTCTGAGTGGCAGGCAGGATGCCTACCCCACAACATCCAGCAAATCTAAAATCTAAAATCTAAAATCTAAAATTCCATCCGGCAGGATACCGACCCCACAACGCTGTTTGATGATCAACTGGACTACCTACCCTGACTTCAGTCTATTTGAGTATATTATAGTCACAGCGATCGTCACATCGGAGCCTGAGGGATTCAGGCATTAGGCGAGGAGGATCGCCGTTGACGCATTGTTCGCGCTTTTTTCTGGAGGTCTTTGAAGAAATCGCTTTCAACAATATCTTTTACTTCCTTCGCACGCTTGGCTTCGTCAATTTCAACCTGGAGTTGGGTAACCTGTTGTTTTAGTTCTTTCTCCCGGCCATAGATCTCTTGAGCCATACGGTTGAAGACACGGGCCAAATGCCCCAACTCATCCGTCCGCTCCATAACCGCAGCCAGGGCGATCGCCTTGAAATCACCCTGTTCGATCGCGGCAGCAGTTTTGGTAATCTGCAAAATTGGTTTGGCTAGCCAATACTTTGCTAAGAGAAATACCAGGCTAGAAATAATCAGAATCATGCTGATAAGCATGATGATTAAGGTTTGAAGATTACGCTGAATATCCTTGAGATAAAGTGCTTCAGGAATAACGGTACCAATCATCCACTGGTGGTAACCTAGGGGTGAGAATGAGACGAAGAAATTTTCCTTTGTCTCAGGATTCCGATACCGAAAGCTCTGTTGTGTTGACAGGTTATTAAAACTAAGTGCCTCTGCTTTGATGACTTGATTGGCAATTCGCAAATTAGGATCGGTTGCATCTGCCAATTTTTTTAGCATAAGTTCGTCATTTTCACCAGTTGTATACATCGCTTCTTCCGAGCTAGAAGAGGCGATAATCTCCTGTTTGAGATTGCTTAGAAAGATGAATTGTCCATGTTTATCATAATCCTGTAGATAGGTGGAGACCTGTTTTAATTCAAAAGCGATACTAACAACTCCTAATAAATCGCCACTATCCGGATCTTTCAGGACTAAGCCAGAGGAAACGCCAGGGGTCCGACTTGTCCGAAAAATATATACATCACTCCACGCAATTTCTCCCGGTGTTTCTAAGGCAGCTTTATACCAAGAGCGTTGGGGTGAGTAAAAATCTTCCCGGACAATTTCTGTGCGGCCAATTTTTAGATTTCCTTGAGCATCGATTGTATAGAAGTCTGATGTCTTCAAGGCGATTTGCTCAAGATCATTCCATCGACGGTTAACAACACTTAAGGAATCAGAAACTCGATTCGCTCCAAAAAAATCACCATTTGGAAAACCAAATTGTAACCAGGAAAAACCAGGATTTGCTTCTAAAATTTTCAAATAGAAAAGCTCTCTTTTGTATGGATTATCCAAGCTGATTTGACTCAGAAAGGATTGTTCGATAAAGTGATGGACAAGAGCGACGTTATTAAAAATACGTTCAACTTCGGCTCCTGTGCCTTGCGTAACCTGGTTATTCACGTAACTAACAATATCATCAATATTGCGACGAGCGGTAATCAGCCAGGGAATATGCACTACCATAACCGTTGTTCCCATAATGAGAAAGACGGCTCCTAATAGCTTGGTTGTTAAATTTATTTGAAAGATCTTGGGTAGTTTTTTAGCAATTTCCTGAGTAAGCTCTGGAGCCATTACGATCGCCCCTAGTATCATTGATTCCCCATGATACCGCGAAAAATCGTCTGTTTGTGGTAGGGTTTTGCCTGAAGGACCGTCGGGCAGATCACGGCTGAGCGAGTGGGGTCAGATTGTTGTCACATTCGGTCCAGTATCTTGAAACTGGGAGTCAATACACCATGACCATTCTCCTCGCTGGTGACATTGGCGGCACGAAAACGATCCTGCGCCTAGTCGATTCTGCCGTACAGGTGGAGGACCTCCCCACCCCCACGACGTTATATCAGGAAACCTATGCTAGCCAGAGTTTCCCCGACTTGGTGCCGATGGTGCAGACGTTTTTGGCAACGGCGGAAACTGTGGTGGGGCACTCTCTGCCGGTGGCCCGTGCTTGTTTTGGCATTGCCGGACCGGTTATTGACAATAGCTCGAAGCTGACTAACCTCAAGTGGTCGCTGGCGGCTGATCGCTTGGAGCAGGCGTTACAGATCCCCAAAGTAGCCCTCATTAATGACTTTGCCGCGATCGGCTATGGGGTTTTGGGCCTTACGGCAGATGAGTTATTGACCTTGCAGGCCGCCGAGGTGGACCCGACCGCACCGATCGCCGTGCTGGGGGCGGGGACTGGGTTAGGGGAGTGTTTCCTGATTCCTTGCCAGGGCCACTATCACGTCTATGCCTCCGAAGGTTCCCATGCCGACTTTGCCCCCCGCTCAACCCTAGAGGATGAGTTGCGGATCTATCTCCAGGCAGAGCGCCAAATCAGTCGGGTTTCGGTGGAGCGGGTGGTTTCTGGCCGGGGGATTGCGTCGATCTACCAGTTCCTACGCCAGCGATCGCCGGCGTTGGAGTCGCCAGCCCTGGCCAAAATTTTCCACACCTGGCAACAGGAACAGGCCCAAGGGCTAAAGGGCACGGATCTGTCGGCGGCGGTTTCCCAGGCGGCCCTAGCGGGGGGCGATTCCCTGTGTGTCGAGGCGATGCACCTGTTTGTTAGTGCCTATGGCGCGGAAGCGGGGAACCTGGCCCTCAAACTCCTACCTTACGGTGGGTTATACGTGGCGGGGGGGATTGCCCCCAAGATTCTCCCCCTCTTGCAGGCCGGGGAGTTTATGGCCTCGTTTAAGGATAAGGGGCGGTTTCGCTCAGTGCTCGAACGCATCTCGGTACAGGTGGTTCTAAACCCCCAGGTGGGCCTGCTAGGGGCAGCCCTCTATGCCGCCCAGGAGATTTAGGGCTATTACCTGCCGGTGAGCAGTTCAGTCTGCCAGTGCCCTAGTGGTCTGTCAAACTTAATTTGGCTTTGTTGGGTCTTGCAGAGCTACAACACTAACCTATAACCCATAACCTTAGGCATGACGGACCACTAGTCCCCCTGCAAGCAACAACTTCGGTCAGGCGCGAATTTTTATAGTACAATTAAACTATGCTGTTATGATTCAATTCAGCCATTGTGGCAGGAGTGCCCTTGAACCGGGGATGGCCGTCGCGGCTGTCGTCAGGACTAGGGCGGTACTCAGGACTAGGGCGGTACTCAGAACTAGGGCGGTATATGCTCAGGAGCAGGCAGGATACGATCAGGAGCAGGCAGGATGCCTACCCCACAACATCCAGCAAATCTAAAATCTAAAATCCCAAAATCTCAAATCCCATCCGTGGGAGCGGCTGATCCCCCCGCGATCTATGCCTGGCCCAATCCAGGTATGGGATGGGCGGAGGTCCTGGTGGATTGTCCAGGAGCGGCTGGGTTATTTACCTATGAGGTACCGCCGGATCTAGGGGTACAGCCAGGGGACATTGTGAGTGTGCCCTTTGGGAGTCAACAGGTGGGGGCGATCGCGGTCCGGCTCCTCAGCCATCTGCCTGCTGATCTGGCCCCAGCGCAAGTACGTCCGATTACGGAAGTGATTGCCCGTGGCTTTTTCTCCCCGACCTATTGGGAACTGTTACAGCGGGTGGCAGCCTATTACTATACGCCCCTGATCCAGGTGATCCGCACAGCCCTTCCCCCCGGCCTACTGGGGCGCGCCCAGCGCCGTATCCGCCTGACACCGGCATTATGTCAGCGGTTGGTCCGGCGATCGCTGCCGGATGCTCCCCTCGCTGACCTGCTTGCTCACAGCTTACCCCTGAGTCCCCCGGCCACCCAGTTGCTCGAACACTTACGGGCCGCCAAAACCCACGACTACAGTTGGCAACACCTGCGCCGCCAAGTGCGTGGGGCCGATCGCGGTCTGCGGGAGCTGTTGGCACGGGGCTGGGTGGAGAGCTATCTAGAACCCCCCCGGCATACGCGTCCCAAGGTGCAGCAGGCGGTGACCTTGGTGGCTGACCCTAGTGCGGAACTGGACGTTACCCCTAAGCAACAGCACGTTCTTATGGAATTACGCCGTCATGGGGGTGATCTTTGGCTACGGGAGCTACTCCAGATTTGCGGGGTTCAAAGTTCGGTGGTCAAAACCTTAGCCAGCAAAGGGTATGTGGTGTTGCAATCACGGGAAGTACTGCGGGCATCCCCCCATGCGGTGGCCAGCGATCGTCCCCAAACCCTCACCCCCGCCCAGGCCGAGGCAGTGGCGGTAATTGGGCGGTTGACGGGCCATGCCCAGGTGTTGCTGCATGGGGTGACGGGGTCTGGTAAGACCGAGGTGTATTTGCAGGCGATCGCGCCCCTGTTAGCCCAGGGGAAATCGGCACTGGTCTTGGTGCCGGAAATTGGCCTGACCCCCCAACTCACCGATCGCTTCCGGGCACGGTTTGGCAGCCAAGTCTGTGTCTACCACAGTGCCCTCGGTGACGGGGAACGCTACGATACCTGGCGACAATTGCTCAGTGGCCCCCCCCAGGTGGTGATTGGGACGCGATCAGCGGTGTTTCTCCCCCTGTCCCCATTGGGCCTGATCATCCTGGACGAAGAACACGATAGTAGTTTCAAACAGGATGCCCCTGCCCCCTGCTACCACGCCCGTACCGTAGCCCAATGGCGATCGCATTTAGAAAACTGCCCCTTGCTGCTGGGATCGGCCACCCCTTCCCTCGAAACCTGGTGCGCGGTGCAGTCGCCACCGCCCCAAGCTACCTGTCCCTACCACTATCTTTCCCTACCCGATCGTATCCAGGCCCGTCCTATGCCCGCGATTGAGGTGATTGATATGCGTCAGGAGTTGGCAGCGGGGAATCGATCGATCTTTAGCCGCGCCCTCCAGGCAGCCCTCCAAACCCTCCAGGATCAGAAGCAACAGGGGATTTTGTTTATCCACCGTCGGGGGCATAGTACCTTCGTCTCCTGCCGCAGTTGTGGCACAGTGATCGACTGCCCTAACTGTGATGTGTCCCTGGCCTACCATCATCCCCATGCCCACGCCCAGCCCTTGCTCCGCTGCCACTATTGCAATTACACGCGATCGCAGCCGTCCCAGTGTCCTACCTGTGGATCGCCCTACCTCAAGCACTTTGGCAGCGGTACCCAACGGGTGATGCAAGAACTGGCTAGCCTGTTCCCGGACCTGCGTGCCCTCCGGTTTGATAGTGATACCACCCGGACGAAGGGTGCCCACCGGACCCTATTGACCCAATTTGCTACGGGTGGGGCCGATCTCCTGATTGGGACGCAAATGTTGACGAAGGGGATTGATTTACCCCAGGTAACGCTGGTGGGGGTTGTCGCCGCCGATGGTCTCCTGTACCTGTCGGACTTTCGGGCCAGTGAGCGGGCGATGCAAACCCTGACCCAGGTGGCGGGCCGGGCCGGACGGGGGGAAGAATTGGGCCGGGTCCTGCTGCAAACCTATACCCCCTTGCATCCGGTGGTGCGATCGGTTCAGCAACACACGTTTACGGAATTCTTGGCAGCGGAACTGCGGCAACGTGCCCAATTACACTACCCGCCCCAAGGGCAATTAATCTTATTGCGCCTGAGTAGTCCTGATCTAGAGTCGGTGCAGGCGGCTGCCGAGGCTCTGGCGCGGTTGCTGACCCCTGACGATCACGATGCAGCCGGTTATGATGTCCTAGGACCAGCCCCGGCCCAGGTGATGCGGGTTGCTCGCCGGTATCGTTGGCAAATTTTGCTAAAGGTGAACCGCGATCGTTCCCCCCGGTTTCCCCTGCCCCTGCCTGATCTGCGCCAATATTGTCCGGCTAATGTTAGCCTAACGATCGATGTCGATCCCCTGAATTTGCTCTGAGGCAAATGCGATCGCTATCCTGACACCAGTTAAAGTTGCTGGAATGGGGGGAAAGCATGACGCATCGCCGCTGTTGTGATCGCTAGCCTCCCTGGTCGCTCCGGCGATCGTGGGCTAGACTGATCGATAACTTAAGGATTCATAGGTTTAAGGAGTTGGGCTTTGACGGTCCTAGAGATCTCAGTCCCTCCCCCGTAGCCTCCCACTTGCTGTGTCAGAAGTACCGTGAGAGGAGGCCGAAGTGGGGAGAAGGTGTGACCGAAATCGGAAGCGTTCTAAGCGGCGGGCTATTTACTGCCCCACGCATGGTTGTTACCTGGAGAGTGTGAGCCAAAAACATCCCTTGTATGCCGATCGCCCCGGACAGCTACAGGCCCGTGGGATCGGGCGGCGGGTGTCATTACTATTGATTGCGACGAAGACCGCTGTCCCCATCAGCCAGGAGTGGCTGGAGGCGTTTTGGTGTGATCAGTGTGGGGAGACGCGGTGGTATCACGTTCATCGCCAGGGCGATCGACACTATGAGGTGAGGCTGGCCCCGAAGGATCTCTGGCAACAGGCGCAAGGGGTGATCCAGCCCAGTGGCAACCCATCCGTGGGTGAGTTTACGCGCCGTCAAGCTCGCCAGATGTCCTATCAAGGGAGCAAGGATTTTCGGATCATTGGCTGAACGGGGGTGAATCTTGAAGACAGATAGCTTGTTTTATCGGCTGTTCCAGCGTCGGCCTAGCCTATTGTTTGAGTTGCTAGGGGAAGTTCCAACTTCGGCGAGTGGCTATCGGTTTCAGTCGGTGGAGTTGAAGCAGACGGCGTTTCGCATGGATGGGGTGTTTGCGCCCCCGGCGGGAGATACGGTATCACCGATCGTATTTGTTGAGGTGCAGTTTCAGGGGGAGAAGGGCTTCTACGGTCGCTTTTTCAGTGAGGTGTTTCTGTATATTCGGCAGGATCAGCCCAAGAACCCCTGGCTGGCGGTGGTGATTTATCCCAACCGAGCGACGGATACAGGGGAGACGCAACACTTTGAGGTGTTGCTCAACAGTTCCCAGGTACAACGCATTTATCTTGATGAGTTGGGTGAGGTCGGCGAGCTACCGTTAATCCTGGGGTTGGTGAAGCTGATTGTGACACCAGAGCCGCAAGCGGTAGGCGCAGCCCAAGCATGGGTGGCTAGGACTCGCAGGGAGGTGAGGACCCCTCAAGAGCAGGAACAACTGCTGGATTTGGTAGAGACTATCATGGTCTATAAGTTCAGTCAGTTGAGTCGTCAGGAGATCCAGCAGATGTTGGGATTTACCGAGACCGATTTGAAGCAGACTCGCTTTTATCAGGATGTCTTTGCAGAAGGTCGACAGGAAGGTCGGCAGGAAGGTCGGCAGGAAGGCCGACAAGAAGAAGCCACTGCTTTGCTCATCCGGCAATTGACCCGGCGATTTGGGGATTTACCGATCGCGCTGCAAATGCGCATCCGGCAATTATCCATTGCCCAACTGGAGCTATTAGCAGAGGCCCTGTTGGAGTTTACAAATGTGGCAGATTTAGTTGGGTGGTTGGAGCAGGCTGAATAAAGGTGGCAAACCCGGCAAGTACCTGGTCGGTTCTAGGGCGAATCTGGCGGCATTTAAGTCGGCGGCGGCGATGGCAGTTGCCGGGGTTGGCGGTGTTGATGTTGGTGAGCGGGCTGGCGGAGGCGTTGACGCTGGGAGCGGTGTTGCCGTTTTTGGGCGTGATTGTGGCTCCGGAACGGGTGTTTCAGTATCCGATGGCGGCGCGGTTGGCGGCGATTTTAGGGATAACGACGAGTGAACAGTTGGTGTTGCCGCTAACCCTCACATTTGCCCTGACGGCGTTGGGGGCAGGGGCGATGAAGCTCTGGGTATTGTGGTGTAATTATGGGTATGTACAGCGGGTGAGCCATGAATTGGCGGTAGCCGTTTATCGGCGGACGTTATACCAGCCCTACCCAGTCCATATCGCTCGCAATACGAGTGAAATGATTAGTGCGGTGGGTAAAATTGAGAGCGTGACCGCAGCTCTTGTACAAGCTCTGACGCTGGTGAGTGCGATCGTGACGGCGGGGGCTATTATGCTGACGCTGGTTGCGATTGAACCGTTAGTTGCCGCAACAACCTTTTTGGGGTTTGGCGGGTTATATGGGGCGCTGATCTATGTGACACGGCAGCGGTTAGTGCATAATAGTCGTCTGATTAGTCGCAAGCAAACCTTGCGAATTAAGGCGCTTCAGGAAGGGTTGGGGAGTATTCGCGATGTTTTGCTGGGGAATAGTCAACCGTTTTATTGTCAGATCTATCAGCAGGCGGATTGGCCGTTGCGACAGGCGCGGGCTAGTAACGCATTTATGACTGCGAGTCCCCGCTATGTGATGGAATCGGTGGGGATGGTGCTGATTGCGGCGATCGCCTATGGGCTGCGCCAAGAACCCGGTGGCGGGGCCGCAGCATTGCCGATGTTGGGGGCATTGGCGGTGGGGGCACAGCGGTTATTGCCGGCTTTACAACAAATGTTTTCCGCTTGGGCCTGGATTCGCGGGGATCAGCGATCGGCGGAGGATGTGTTGGATTTGTTGGACCAGTCGGTCCCGGCTATTGCCTTGCAGCCCGCCCCTCCGGCGTTAGAGTGGCAGTCGGCGATCGCGTTTGCAGGGGTTAGTTTTCGCTATGGGGAAGATGGCCCGTGGGTGCTGACGGAGGTGTCGTTCAAAATCGCCAAGGGAATGCGCGTCGGCTTGGTGGGGACTACGGGGAGTGGCAAGAGTACGACGGTAGATTTGCTCATGGGGTTGTTGACACCCACGCAGGGGGAGGTGTGGGTGGATGGGATGCCGTTGGTCGGGGAGTATTGTCGAGCTTGGCAGCAGGCGATCGCCCATGTGCCGCAGCATATTTATCTGGCGGATACGACGATCGCGGAGAATATTGCGCTGGGGGTACCGAAAGCGGCGATTGATTTGGTACGCGTGCAACAGGCAGCCGCACAAGCCCAAATTGCGGCCTTTATTGAGGAACTACCAGAGGGCTATTGGGCTGAGTTAGGAGAAAGGGGCATTCGCCTCAGTGGGGGGCAACGGCAACGGGTGGGGATTGCACGGGCGTTATATCGGCGGGCATCGGTGTTGGTGTTTGATGAGGCGACGAGTGCGCTGGATAATGCAACAGAAAAGTCGGTGATGGGGGCAATTAATCAGTTGGGGGGGGACTTGACGGTGATTTTGATTGCCCATCGGCTGAGTACGGTGCAGGATTGTGATCTGATTATTGAGTTTGAGCGGGGGCGGGTGGTGGCTCAAGGGACTTATGAGGAGTTGCTAGCGCGATCGGCAAGTTTCCAACGGCTAGCAACCCGTTGATAAATCGCGTAGGTTTCGGCATCTTGTTTGTACTGGTGTTTGAACCGTGTTGAATTAAGTTAACGAGATGATGCACTCGATTCATGAAATCCTCTTCTCTTTACGAAAGTGACTTTTATACTTGGTCTTTGCAGCAAGCTCAACTATTGCGTGATCAGCAATATCATCAAGTAGACTGGGAGCATTTAATTGCAGAGGTTGAAGACTTGGGACGGAGTGAATACAGGGCTTTTGTCTCAGCGATTGAACAACTCACTCTGTATCTGTTGAAATGGCAATTTCAGCCGAGCCGTCGCTCCCGAAGTTGGAAGCATTCCGTTGATAAACAACGGATTCAACTAGAACGCATACTAGACGATAATCCAGGACTCCAAGTTCACTTAGATGAAATGATCGAAAAAGGTTACAAGTATGGGCGCAAAGGCGCTATTAAGGAAACCACATTGCCTGAAACAACCTTTCCTCTGCGCTGTCCCTACGCTTGGGCGGATCTCATAAATGACGATTTCTTCCCAGACTAGACAGTGGATTCGAGATGAAGACGGATAGTTTGTTTTATCGGCTGTTCCAGCGTCGGCCCAGTTTGTTGTTTGAGTTGATCGGGGAGATGCCTGCGTCGGCGAGTGGCTATCGCTTCCAGTCGGTGGAGTTGAAGCAGACGGCGTTTCGGCTGGATGGGGTGTTTGCGCCGCCGGATGGCGATGAGGTGTCGCCGATCGTGTTTTTGGAGGTGCAGTTTCAGGGGGAGAAAGGCTTCTACATCCGTCTGATTAGTGAGGTGGCGTTGTATATTCGTCAGTATCAGCCGGCCAACCCGTGGAAGATTGTGGTGCTGTATCCGAGTCGGGTGGTAGATACAGGCGAGACATACCACTTTGAGCCATTGCTCAACAGTCCCCAGGTACAACGGATTTACCTGGATGAGTTGGGGGAGGTTGGGGAGCTACCGTTAATGCTGGGATTGGTATGCTTGATTGTGACGCCGGAACCACAGGCGATGGGCGCAGTGCAGCAATGGGTGGCGCGGGCGCGGGCCGAGGTTGGGGACGCTCAGGAGCAGGGGCAACTGCTGGATTTGGTAGAGACTATCATGGTCTATAAGTTCAGTCGGTTGAGTCGCCAGGAGATACAGCAGATGTTGGGATTCACGGAGACAGATTTAAAGCAAACGCGCTTTTATCAGGATGTGTTTGCTGAGGGGCAACAAGCGGGACGACAAGAAGGACGGCAAGAGGAAGCGGTTAACCTGCTATTGCGGTTATTAACACGGCGGTTTGGCGAGGTAGAGGGGAATGTTCAAACGCGCATTCGTCAATTAACGGTGGCGCAGTTAGAGGCATTGGCGGAAGCATTGTTAGAGTTTACGAGTGTGGCGGATTTAGTTGGGTGGTTGGAGCAGTCCGAATGAGGATAGTTGTTGCTTCTGGCAGGACTGACCGTTGGGCTGGCCATTCTGCTTGGCGGTTAGGTACTTTATGCTTGAGGAAACAAAATCGAGTGGTGTCAATACTTTTAGTAAGACCAAGACATGGATGACAGGCTTTATGAGCAAGATTTTTATTCCTGGGTTCGGCAACAAGCGAGCCTATTAAGACATGGCCAATTTGATCAGTTAGATATCTCCCACTTAATTGAGGAACTCGATGATTTGGGAAATCGCCATTATGACCAACTGGAATCTCGCTTGATGCAATTGACTGCTCATCTTCTAAAATGGCAAGTCCAGCATTGGAGGCGCAGCAATAGTTGGCGAGCGACAATCCGAGTGCAGCGAACAGCGATCGCTAAGCTCCTACGGCGTAATTCCGGCTTACAACCCCGTCTGTCAGAAGCGATGGCTGAGAGTTGGTCAGAAGCTAGGGATCTGGCGATCGCTGAAACCGATTTACCCGATGAGCAGTTTCCTGATATCTGTCCGTTTTCTGTGGAGCAGGTGTTGAGTGCAGACTTTTGGCCGGAACCCTGGTCTCAGTGATCTGGGTTCGGTGATCTGGGTGAGGTCGGGCAGCTACCGTTAATGCTGGGGTTGGTGCGGTTGATTGTGAGACCAGAACCGCAGGCAGTGGGTACAGCCCAACGATGGGTAGCCAAGGCCCGCAGGGAGGTGAGGGACCCCTAGGTGCAGGGGCAACTGCTGGATTTGGTTGAGACTATCATGGTCTAATGGTCTATAAGTTCAGCCAGTTGAGTCGTCAGGAGATTCAGCAGATGTTGGGGTTTACCGAGGTGGTTAGAGTAGGCTGAGCTATGAAGGCAGGTCTGGGGTTTACGAGGCTGACAGATCTATTGGATTGACTAGACTCGGCTTGATTAATAAATATCTCGATATTCGCCAGTCTTTTGAGTATGAAGCTCTCTAACAGCCTAGTCATCGATAGACAAAAACGTCGCCAGCAAGGTTGGCTGCTTGCTAAAGCAGCAGCTAAACTCCTCCTAGATACCTATCAGGTTAAAAAAGTGGCGCTATTTGGTTCCTTGTTATATGCGCATAGCCTGCGCCACCATTCTGATATTGACTTGGCAGTGTGGGGATTGTCTGATAGTCAGTATTATCAGGCTGTCAACGATTTATCGAGTTTGAGTTCAGACTTTTCCTTTGATCTGGTTCAGTTCGAGTCGGCCCAGCCCAGTCTGCAACGCGCTATTTTGGAGCAAGGGTTGCCAATGACAGTACAAAATACCCAGGCATTGACCCTAGCCTCGATTCCTCGACAATGTTACCCAGAGTCATTCATGCATGATCACGCGATTCTATTGGGTCAAATTGAACAGGAACTTCTAGAATTGAGAACTTTAGTGCAGAAAAATCAGGTGCTGCTCAATAAGCTAAGGGTGACGCAGGATGAAGACTATATCGGTACGATTGCCCTGAATGTGCATAGTTTTTATTCAGGGGTAGAGCGCATTCTGAAGCAAATTGCGCAAGCGATCGAGGGTTCTGTTCCTGATACGGCGGATTGGCATCGGCAACTGTTGCGGCAAATGGCGGCTCCGGTTCGGCATGTTCGACCCAGTATTTTGAGGCCGGAAACGCTGACTATGCTGAATGACTATTGTTCTTTTCGTCATCTAGTCCGCAATATTTATAGTTTTAATCTCAAGTTTGCTCGTGTTGAACAGCTAGCAGCGGAATTGCCTACTTGCTTAAGCTATCTGCAAGCAGATCTGGAGAATTTTATGGGCACGCTTGAGACACCAAGAGAATGAGGATAGCGAGCTTTGCTGAAATATATCTCCATTGAGACTTAGCTTGATGGGTTGGGGAAGGTTGGGGAGCTACCGTTAATGCTGGGATTGGTACGCTTGATTGTGACACCGGAACCACAGGCGATGGGCGCAGTGCAGCAATGGGTGGCGCGGGCACGGGCCGAGGTTGGGGACGCTCAGGAGCAGGGGCAACTGCTGGATTTGGTAGAAACTATCATGGTCTATAAGTTCAGTCGGTTGAGTCGCCAGGAGATACAGCAGATGTTGGGGTTTACGGAAACGGACTTAAGGCAGACGCGCTTTTACCAAGATGTGTTTGCTGAGGGGCAACAAGAAGGTCGGCAAGAAGGTCGGCAAGAAGGTCGGCAAGAGGAAGCCGTTAGCCTGTTATTGCGGTTATTAACACGGCGGTTTGGCGAGGTAGAGGAGGATGTTCAAACGCGCATTCGTCAATTAACGGTGGCGCAGTTGGAGGCATTGGCGGAGGCATTGTTAGAGTTTACGAGTGTGGCGGATTTAGGGATGTGGCTTGATCTAGTTGAGTAAGTAGCTAGATTAATTGAGGGTTGGAAATATACTGGGAATATGTCTCATGGTGCTCCAATAGCAAAGACTACTTTTTGAATTTGGAATACTCAAATGTGGATTGTAAATATAGTACGAAAATATCTCAATAAATTCTTTGTGCCTACACGGGCGGATCTATTCGCATTACAGCGGCTTTCGGCACTGAATCTTGGCTTTTTGCCAACTTCTATCTCAGCCATGCGGCCTGGGGCTATAAACATTATTTTGAATGATATTATTGTCAATGAGCGAGAAAATATTGTTGAATTTGGCTCAGGTATTTCAACTGTATATATTGCTGCTCTAATAAAACAAAAGGGGAGTGGAAGGCTCATTAGCTTTGAACATGATCAAGGATGGATAAAGGTTGTTGAGTCAATGTTAAGACAAAACAATCTCTCTGAGTTTGTATCCTTAGAATATGCTCCCCTAGTTTCAGAACATCCGTGGCAATCTAAGTCAAGAGCAGATTGGTATGACACAGATATTGTTTATCAAGCCTTGAAGGATGAAAAGGTAGATCTTTTAGTGGTTGATGGTCCTCCAGCTTATGGTTCAGAAGGTAAACGTGAGCTTGCTCGTCTTCCTGCTTTACTAGTATTAGGATCTTACCTAAACTTGTCTTCCGCTGTGATTTTAGATGATCTAAACCGTTCTGGCGAACAAAAAATCATTAAATGTTGGCTTGAGAAATATAAAGACTTCAACTTTTACGACTATACACTTGAAGCGGGAATTGCTTATCTCAAACGTGGTTTAGGGTATACTATTGCTATTCAAACGCGTTAGAGCTATCTAGAAGAATTAAACACCCACAAAACTCATGAATCAAGAAAAAAGCTCTAGAATTTTGACAATTGTTGATGGCCTTAGTAAAGGTGGTGTACATCGTAATGCCCAATTATTTGCTCAAGGCTATCAAAAAATAGGTATGGACTCGCGTGTATTTGCCTTGAAAAAAGGAGGTATTCGTGAACATATTCTATCAAGTTGCCAGATACCATATTGGTTGTTTCTAACAAAGGAAAATTTAGCAGAGATTGAAAACTGGGACCCAGCTTTTATTCATATACATTCACATGGTTTTGATGAACATGATTACAGAAAACTTACTAAATTATTTCCTGGGCGTATTGTTTTTGAAAAAAATGTATTCTCTAAGCCAAAGCCTTGGACTCACGAAATGAGTGTCAGTCTTCAAATGTCAGCTTGGTGTGATTGGCGCTTTCGGCAGAATTTGAATGCTAAAAATATAAGAACAGCAATTATTCCAAATGTAACTAACTCCCAAGCGTTTTATAAAGCGAGTGATGATAAGGTTCGAGAATTTAAAAAAATATGGGAAATACCTCTAAATGCAGTCCTAATAGGAAGAGTTGGTCAGTCTAATAATGGAAAGTGGTCAACACTACTCATCGATGTTTTTGAAAAGCTATGTTCTAAAGTTAAGATTGAATTCCACTTACTAGTAGTTAATGCTCCAACGTTAATCCTAAATAGAATTGAGAGATCACTTTTTCGCAAAAGGATAACAGTTATTGATGAAGTTCTAGGTGATGACAATCTAAGTGTTGTCTACTCTGCGATAGATATTTTTGCACTTATTGCGGAGAATGGAGAAAGTTTTGGCAATGTCTTAGCTGAATCTATGCTCTGTCAAACTCCTGTTGTGGCTTTAAGTACACCGTGGGCACATAATTCACAATGTGAAGTTGTAGGGAATATGGAAGGTGGTCTTATTGCAACGACTCCAGATGGTTTCTATAATGCAGTTTTAGAGCTAGCAACTAATAACTCTCTAAGAAAAGAGTTGGGAGAAAAAGGCCGTTTAAGAATCATCAATAAATATGATTATATAAATGTTGCTCGTGATGTATTGAAGGTAATTCAATCAAATTTTTCAAGCATGCCAAGTTCTGAACTACAGCAAAAAATTTTATCAATTTATACAAACACCTATGATAATCCAAATTTTTTGACAATTGAGATTATTAAATCTAATAAGGGTAAGCTTCTACCCCTAACTAGATATACAACAGGGTATGAGTCAGTTAGCAGCCTTCCTAAACGAGTCATTAAAGTTTTTTTGAGGAATATGTAGTGAGCTAGCATGAAAATCTCTGTTATTATTGCCACATTCAGACGTGGGGATAATCTGCTTATAACCCTGCAAGATCTTAAGAAGGTTGATTATAAAGATCTTGAGATAATTGTTGTTGATCAGACTTCAAAAGATGAATATCCTACTGAAATTCGTCAAGAACTAGACAATCTAGCTACCTCTGGAATCTTTCAGTGGATTTACTATCCACGAAACTACGTTTATGAAGCGCGTAATTATGGTGCTGCTATTAGTACAGGTGATTGGCTCTTATGGCTGGATGATGACGTTAGAGTTGGTCCAGATCTGCTAAATAGGTTTATCTCTATTTTAAGAGAAGATAATGGAATTTCAATTATTCAAGGTGGTATTATATCAGAAAGTACTTTTAATGAAGTCTGCAAACTATACCCTGATCTGGGTCTTCAAAAACAAATTGATATATCTTGTACAACTGCTTATGCAAATATGCATGAGAGCAAACAAGAAAAACTCCTCCAACTAAGTCCTGAATTACAGGCGTTTTATTGTGAAGGTGGATTTAGCCAACCTGTAAAGAACTGCTACTGGGTGGCTGCCAACAATATGCTTATTAAGCGTTCAGCCTTTGAAAAACTAAATGGATGGGATGAGTTTATCTTAAATTATGGTGATAGAAATTTGGGAATTAGAGCCGCTCATCAAGGAATGATAGTTCAATGGTATCCAGAAGCTTCTATTATTCATCTTGTAGCGAAGAGTGGGGGTAGTAGGCTTTCTGATCCTAGAAATCCAATTAGAGGATGGCGTGCATGTGTTTCAATTTGGTATCTTGCTTTTAAGTATCTAAAACTATATCCAGTAGCTTTTTGTAAATTTGGAGCTTTTAAAGCCGCACGTTATTCATTTTTATTGAAGTATAACTTTTTTTCAGTCAATCGATTTCTGTATAGCTTATTTTCTTATTTCTTGGCAGCAATAATTGGATTATACTGGAGTTTTCTAGAACCAATATCTTCCTATCATAAATGGAGACAAGAATATTTACAATCCACAAATATTCTACCTAATTCTGATCCATTAAGACGAGTTCCTTAAATAGGCTCGAATAAAGCTAAAATATAACAACGAACTTCAATCAATCATAGCTTAGAAGATAAAGATTTTAAGATTGCTATATAAACCACCTACCTTAGAGATTGAACATGCTTGAACGAGAAATTTGGTTATTTATAATTTATTTATTAACTGCTTCAGGTTTAGCATGGGGATTATATGACAATCGACGTTTGATTGAAGCTCCATTTCTTTATGCTGTAGGTATGTTCTTAATTATCTGTCCTCAGTTATATGTAGCAACATATCACTACTGGCGAGTGCCTGATCAAGCATTCAGAATATTTTCTTTAATGGTTGTCCTTTGTACAATAGCAATTTATTGGGGTTATAGTCAGGGCAATAAAATTCTTAAACAAGAATTTCACTTGCCTAATTATCGATGGATTATCAATGATAATCGTCTTTTCAAAGTAGGTCTTAGTATTGGCATTTTAGGAACTATTGGTTGGATTCAAGCTCAAGCTATAGGTGAAACTGAAAGTCTTTTAAAAGGTGGCTTAAGAGGCTGGCCAGTTTATTGGTATACCTTATCCAAACTAACATTACCTGGCATTAGTTTAATACTAATTTCATATTTTCAGTCTCAGAAAATTAATCGACTTCTTTGGGCAATCGGATTGTCAATTTTTCCAGTTCTGTTAATTACAGAATACGGACGACGAACAATGACGTTTGTTTTGCCATTTGTATATTTATCACCATTGTTGATTTATAAACCCAAAGTCAAAATCCCTCGATGGCTAATTATGACTTCTTTAGTCCTTGCTCTTATAGTTGTGTATGCTTTCCCTTATTGGCGATGGGAATTCCAAGAAGGTCGATATTTTTCTGTAATTCAAGAAAAACCAATATCTGCAATTATAAGCGATATGTTTTCTGGTAAAAAAGACAGAGTTCTTGAAGTGATTGATGGCATGATTGTTACAGGCGCACACTACACAACTAATCAGTATGGTCTAGGCATTGATCTGGTTTATAATAAACTGATTCATCGTTATGTACCAGGTAGTATTCTTGGTTATGATTTCAAAAACTCTCTCTTGATCGGCAGAAGACTTCAGCAAGACTGGATTTCAGAGATATACGGTATTGATATTGCTCGCTATACAACCAAGACCGCTTTTTCAGAGGTTTTTAGTGAATTTTCATTTTTAGGATGTCTTATATTCTTTTATATTGGCTATCTATTTCGTCGCACTAATGATGCTATTATTTATTATTTTGATGGAAGAGCAGTTATTTTCCTTTGTTTCTTTGTAACCCTACCTGCATCATTACCTTATAGTGGCATCCTTACATCTGTCATTACGCAAGTTCCAAGCATATTAATCATGCTTTTTGCTTTTAAATTCTGTTTGTATAAACAAAGACTCTCTTTCGATAATTTATACTATTATGATTAATGGTTTACTGGGTAATCTGAACTGCTAAGAAAATCGTGACTCAATTAATTTATGTTTTTATCTAGCGTTATTGTTGCTCAACTAGGAGCTAGAATGCACTATGCTGTGCCACAAATATTGTATAAGTCTAATTTGTTGACACATTTTTATACAGATATTTGTGCTGTAAAAGGATGGCCTCGTTTTTTATCACTCATTCCTCCCAAAATGCGCTCCCCAGCAATCAAACGACTTCTTGGTCGTGTTCCAGTAGATGTACCACTTGAATTTATTACAGCATTTACAAACTTTGGTTATGAATACTATCAACGTCGCAGAAAAGTTCATACTGCTGAAGATATGATGGCAGTTTATCTTTGGGCAGGAGAATATTTTAATCAGCTTATTTATCAAAATGGTTTCAGAGATGCATCTTATATTTATGGATTTAATTCCGCGTCTGAGACTCTATTTAGATTTGCTAAAAAACAAGGTTTGAAAACAATATTAGAACAAACTATCGCTCCAAAAGCTATTGAATTAGCTATCTTAAATGAAGAAAAGTCTAATATAATTTTTAATAAAAAACAAATAGATTACAGCTACGCCAATAAAATTATTGAACGTGAGTACCAAGAGTGGCAACTTGCAGATGTAATTGTTTGTCCTTCGGAATTTGTACGTCAGCATACTATTTCAGCAGGGGCATCAGAGAATAAATGTATAGTAGTGCCTTATGGAATCAATTTATCTAATTTCATCGTTGATAGCCCTAAAATATACTCTTTTTTATCTGAAAATTTACTTAGAGTACTTTTTGTGGGTACCGTTGGATTTAGAAAAGGTGTCAACTACTTAATTGATGCTATGCGACAATTAGAAGGTTTTCCGATTCAGTGTCGTATAGTAGGTCCTATAGATGCTAATTTCGAGATAACTCTAAAAAACATTCCTCCCAATATAAAATTTATTGGCTCTATCCCTCGTTCTGAAATTATCCGTGAATATGCTCAAGCTGATGTATTTTGCTTACCAAGCTTGTGCGAAGGTTCAGCAACAGTGATTTATGAAGCTTTGGCAGCTAGTCTTCCAATAGTAACAACTTATAACAGTGGTAGTCTTGTTCGGAATGGAATTGATGGCTTTATTATTCCTATTCGTGACTCTTATGCAATAGCCACAGCCTTGAAGTGTTTTCTTGATAACCCTATCTTATTAGAAAAAATGGGATCAGAAGCACAACAACGTAGTCAATATGGATCTATTGAGGCTTATGCTATGCGATTAGTTGAGATTTTTTCATCCTCATAACTTAATATGAAAGTTCTTCATGTTATTCCTTCTGTCAGCCCAATACGAGGAGGTCCAAGTCAAGCTATTTTTGGAATGACTCAAGCGTTGCAAGAGAAAAATATTAGAGTTGAGATTGTTACTACAAATGATAACGGAACTAATCTTCTAAAGGTTCCTCTTAATCAACTTATTCCTTATCAGGGAGTATCTACTCGTTTTTTTAATCGTTTTTCGCCTAATCATCTTGGAATAATTCGAGAATTTTCTATTTCTGATAAATTAACCTACTGGTTGTGGCAAAACATTCAAGAATACGATTTACTACATATTCATGCTATTTTTTCTTATCCCTCAACAATTTCAATGCTCATCTCTCATCTCAAAGAAGTTCCATATATTAATCGCCCTCTAGGCCAACTTTGTCACTGGTCTCTTCGCCAGAGTTATCTTAAAAAGAAGATTTACTTTGAGATGTTTGAAAGACATAACCTTAATTACAGTTCTGCCCTACATTTTACTTCTCAACGTGAGCAAGAAGAGTCTAGAAGCGTTAAATTAAAAACACCAAGTTTTGTTATCCCTCATGGTTTAGTGATACCGAAAGAAATATCCACAGCGTCACAAAGACTCCATGAGCATTTTAAAATTCCCATTAAATCACCTATTATCCTTTTTTTGTCTCGTCTACATCCTAAAAAAGGCTTAGATTTTTTAATTCCTGCCTTAGGAAAACTGAAGCATTTACAATTCTCATTGATTCTTGCAGGAGATGGCGATTCTGAATATATTCATAAAATTAGACACTTGTTGACTACATATTCTATATACGATCGAACTTATTTTCCTGGTTTTGTAGAAGGTGAGTTTAAAGAACTTTTGTTACAGGGATCAGATCTTTTTGTTCTTACCTCCTACTCAGAAAATTTTGGAATTGTAGTTCTAGAAGCCTTGGCAGCAGGTCTACCAGTCTTGTTAACTCCACAAGTAGCTTTGTCTAATCAGATCAAGAAATATAACCTCGGCTATGTCGTTAATCTTGAAGTTTATGAAATTGCTACTCAATTAGAATATTGTCTTCTAAACGCAGATGTCATTAAACAAATCGGCGATCGCGCTCGTCAATTTGTTCGTGATAACTATACCTGGAATCGAACTGCCGCTCAATTAATTGAGGTATACACTGCTATTCTGAACAAACAACCTATTCCTGAACAATTTTTACCCTAATTAAATCAGGCTTAAGACAAAATTCAACCTCAAATTTAAAATGTGATTGATTTATTTTAACGTAATATACTTCTTGCTAATCATCCCATTCTATTTTCTAATGTCTATGAACATTCTTGGCATCAATGCTTTTCACGGTGATGCTTCCGCTGCCTTGGTCCAAAATGGCCGACTCATTGCAGCCATTGAAGAAGAACGCTTCAACCGGATTAAGCATTGGGCTGGTTTCCCATCTGAATCTATCCGCTACTGTCTGGCTGCGGGCGGGATCACCCCCCAAGACTTACATCATGTTGCTGTTTCCTTCAATCCCAAAGCTAACCTCAGTCAACGGATTCGCTTTACCCTTCAGCAGCGACCCTCCCTGAAAAGTCTTGTCGATCGCTTGAGTAAACAGCGTAAATCTGCCAGCCTCAAAGACTACCTTGCACAAGCGTGCCAGTGTGATGTCGAGAGTTTGCGTGCTCACTTCCACACCCTTGATCACCATTCTGCCCACCTAGCTTCAGCCTTTAATGTTTCTCCCTTTGGACAAGCCGCGCTCCTCTCCATTGATGGGATGGGAGATTTTGTCAGCACACTCATGGCCGCTGGTCGAGATACCCATCTCGATTACTTCTCCCGTATTTATTACCCCCACTCTTTGGGTTATCTTTACAACGCCATCACCTTATACCTGGGTTTTCCAGCCTATGGTGATGAATATAAAGTAATGGGTCTAGCCCCCTATGGTGAGCCTGAATATTTAGAAGCATTCCGGCGCATTATTTTTCCCACAGAACAAGGATTTGCGTTAAACCTAGACTACTTCACCCATCCCCAGCAGGGCATTGCCATGACGTGGGACAGGGGCGCACCTGTCGTTAATCCTTTTCATAGTCCTGAATTAGAAAAGCTCTTGGGACCAGGACGTAATCCCAAAGATCCTGTAACCGATCGACATCAAAACATTGCCGCCTCACTACAAGCCATGACTGAGGAAATTATTTTTCACCTACTAAATCAACTGCATAAACGGTTTCCTAGTAATAATCTCTGTCTGGCGGGTGGAGTAGCAATGAACTCAGTTGCTAACGGAAAAATTACTCAGAATACTCCTTTTAGTCATGTCTATGTACCACCTGGGGCCGCTGACAATGGCACCTGCATTGGTGCAGCTTTTTTTGTTTGGAACCAAATACTAAAACATCCCCGCGAGTTTTGCCTGGAACACGCTTATTGGGGTAGTGCCTTCGACGATGAGAGTTGTTACCAAGCTTGCCTAAGCCATAAGCTCAAACCTGCTTTCTTAGATACTGAAGCGTTGCTAGAACGAGTCGTCAATGATCTTTGTCAGGGTAAAGTCGTCGGTTGGTTTCAAGGTCGTATGGAATTTGGTGCCCGTGCCCTGGGTAATCGATCGCTCCTTGCTGATCCGCGCCGCGCTGATATGCGAGATATTATCAACCTTAAGATTAAATTTCGCGAAAAGTTTCGTCCTTTTGCCCCCAGCATTCTTGAAGAAAGCATCAGCGAGTTCTTTGAGTTGGGAGAGACCTCTCCCTTCATGGAGCGGGTCTTGCAGGTGCGTCCAGAAAAACGCAACCTTATCCCTGCTGTAACCCATGTAGACGGCTCAGGACGATTACAGAGTGTCAGTGCCCGTACCAACCCCCTCTATTGGCAGTTAATCCATCACTTTGGCCAGCGTACTGGAGTACCTATTGTCTTGAATACCTCGTTAAATGAAAATGAACCCATTGTCCGAACCCCAGATGAGGCCATCAACTGTTTTCTCAGAACTAAAATGGACAGTTTAGTTCTAGGTAGCTATTACATCGATCGCGAACAGAAATAAAAAATAAACTGACATTATCACAATGAATTTTAGGATTAAAATACCCTGATTTTGACCTAGCCAAAGACACGATCGCACTTAAACGTAAATCCTGGCAAAACCGCCTCACCAGAAAGCACAGACGGAGCCATGATCACCTCCACAGACTGATCCTGACGATAAATCTCAACCTGGCGATGTTGCGGATCAATCAGCCAGCCTAACCGACAGCCATTAGCGCGGTACTCCGCCATCTTCGCCTGTAAATCCTTCAGCCGATCGGTTTTCGATCGCAACTCCACCACAAAATCCGGACAAATCGGCGGAAAACCCTCCTGCTCCTCCGGCGTCAACGCCTGCCACCGAGTCAATGCCACCCACGCCGCATCAGGTGTGCGATCGGCTCCATTGGGCAAATGAAACACCGTAGATGAATCAAAGACTTCTCCCAAACCGGATGCCTGATTCCAGTTCCAGAGCGCTGCAATAATCCCCGCATTGCGCTTGCCAGTAGTTCCCCCCGTGGGTGGCATAATCTCTAATTCCCCCGTCGCCGATCGCTCCATTGCCACATCTCGATTGGCCCGCGCCAACGCCTCAAATTGCGCCTGGGAAACCTTAAAAGCGACTGGGATTTGCACCAACGGTTGCATATTCATGACATACGGTTAAACTTTGAAACTAGCAACTTTGAATATCAGTGCGTGAGAAATCACACTCTTTGAATAATAGTGGCTTACTAGTTACTTTTGCTAAAGTAATGAGCGCATTTCAATTTCGTAGCGATCGCTATTTCTACTGCTTCACTAGGGCTACACCTAGCAGCCTCAACCTCTAGGGCAAGATATTCCTCAACAGAAAAGCCTTTTTTAGGAAGTGATGTTGTGGCCATCTCAACAATCCTAATCTGTCCATTAATACTATAAAAATCCTAGCATCCTTCAACCACATTGCCCAGATATCTGACTCCAATAATGCCTCTATAATGGTTACAGATGGGGCCGCGATCGCCTCCTGGCTGGGTAGGATTGGTACAATCAATCTATTGCCCTGATTCAACACCCAATGACCACCGAACGCCTCGAACGTCTCGAACGTGACCTGGATGCTATGCGCGACATTATGGTATCCACTGTCCGCCATGCCGAACTTGCCCAGAGTCGTCTCGATCGCGTCGAGGCCAGCCTTGACCGTATCACCGAAAGGCAAGAGCACACTACTGAGCAACTTCAGGCGCTAACCGAACGACAAGATCGCAATGCCGAACAAATCCAGGCCCTCAATCAACAGCAGGAAGAAGCCGCTATCCGCTTAGCTGAGCAACTTCAGGCGCTAACCGAACGGCAAGATCGCAATGCCGAACAAATCCAGGCCCTCAATCAACAGCAGGAACAAGCCGCTATCCGCTTAGCTGAGCAACTTCAGGCGCTAACCGAACGGCAAGATCGCAATGCCGAACAAATCCAGGCCCTCAATCAACAGCAGGAACAAGCCGCTGCCCGACTGGATGAATTTATTTTTCAGGCCCAGCGACTCCTTGGAAACAACGCCGAACAATCGACCCAAAACAGTGGCCGCCTCGATCGCTTAGACGGTGTCGTCGCCATGTTAAGCCGCCTGCACGATCGACAAGATGCCCAACTGGAGCGCCACCAAGCCCAACTGGAGCGTCAGCAGGCCCTCCTTGAACACCAGCAGGCTCAGATTGAGCGCATGGATCGGGAGTATGCCGAATATCAACGCACCACCAACGCGGCCCTCGAACGCATCGATCGCCTCCTAGATTACCTGATTAACCGCGATCGGGATCAACCTAACAATGCTTAACGGAGCTAGCCTGACTGCCAGAATGCCTAGTCACAACTTTACCACTTTCAGAAATACTCTCTAGGATTTAATTGATAAAAAAAAGGAGCAAGTACTTGCGAAAAATACAAAAAATCTCCATCTTGTTCACTACAGCACTTGTGGTTACAATCACTAGCGGAGAGATCTTTTCTCGATATTATCTGGGCTTAGGTACACCACCGCTTTCAATCGCACATCCAACCATCGAATATATGTTTAAGCCGAATCAAGATGTGTATAGATTTGGCAATCATATCATTATCAATCAATATGGAATGAGAACAGCACCATTTTCTGTGGATGAGACTGATGATGAACTTCGAATTATGGTTTTTGGAGATTCGGTTTTGAATGGCGGTAACCTAACAGATCACGCCGATCTCGCAACAACCTTTTTACAAGAGAAGCTCAATCAAACACAGAAGCAAAAAGTAGTTGTTGGTAACATATCAGCAGGTAGTTGGGGACCTGGTAATTGGCTTGCCTATGCTAAGGAATATGGCTTCTTTGGAGCCGATGTTGTTGTTCTAGTTATTTCAAGCCATGACTATGCTGATAATCCCAGCTTTAGTGATTTGAATCAGAATACACACCCAACTAGGTATCCTATCTTGGCTCTGGTTGAAGGAGTTACGCGATACTTGCCTCGCTATCTGCCACACCTTAAAACAAACCAAGTCAATAGTGAATCTGATAAATTTTCTGAACAGATAAATGAACAAGAAGGATTGAGAGGGCTTAAGTATTTAAGGAGTTTTCTTCAATTATCTCTTGAGCATTCGTCCAACATTTTGGTGCTTCAACATTGGGAAAAGGAAGAAATAGAAAGGGGTTTTCCCAAGCATGGAGGTCAGCGAATAAAAGAGCTTTGCCAGTCAATGGAGATCACTCCTGTGTCGTTAGAACCCTACTTTAGCCATTCAATTGAAAATGGCAAGAATCCCTATCGTGATAATATTCACCTCAATCAAATTGAACAGAAAATTATCGCCCAAGTAATATTTGATAACCTGCCTAAGAAAGTGCTGATGCAGTCCCCAGAATAATATAATTGTCCTAGTTCCCAGCCCGTCCAGGGATACCCGCCATGACCCAGGGCCTCCCCCAAAACTACCCCAATCCTGGTGCGAACCAATTCCCGGCTCCCCCCACAGATCTCCCCTACGACGACGCTGAACCCTTGGCAACACCCCGCCACCGCTTTGCCATGAACCTCTTGATCGACAGCCTCGATCGCCATTGGCAACACCGCAACGACTACTTTGTCGGCGGCAACATGTTTCTCTACTACAGTGCAGCCCCAGTTAAAAATCAAGTCAAAAATCAAGACTTTCGTGGCCCCGACTTCTTTGCCGTCCTAGGGGTTGAACACCAGCGCGATCGCAAATATTGGGCAATTTGGGACGAAGGGGGCCAATACCCCGACGATCGCGGTTGGCTCTGGAGTCAAGCCTTAGGGTTATGATTAGGACTATGGTAAGATGAAATCCACCGTGAATCAGCCCTGTCGCTACGGTTTTATGATCCAGACGGCAACCTCGTTCAAGCAGAAACCCTAGGCAGACGAGTACTCAAACCTGTACCTCCACAGTTGTCAAGCTCATCTGAGACATTTGGGGAATTTCTTCCCCATTTGCAAGTCTATCCTCAAGGTGAAGATGGATAGCATCTTGAATATTGTGGATAACCTCCTCGTAAGAGTCTCCCTGGGTATAACAGCCCTGCAACATCGGGCATGAAGCAAAATAACCCTCTGCATCTTTTGCGATTAGAACCGGAAACAAAAAACGACTTATATCCTCAATACTTTAACGATGAATTTATATATCGTAACCCTGATCTAAAGCCTTCAATAACAGAAGTTTAACACACGATATTTTTTAGGAAAATGATCTAGCTTAACGTACTGAAACAACGCTTTTCTGTAAGACTAACCCGTTAGCCCTGCCTGTTTGATAAAATATAGATCTAGTGGTATAGGAGAATATTCGCTGATGATCGTTCAAATTGAAAAGCGACACTATTCACCGTCAGAATACCTCGATCGCGAGATCCATTCCCAAGAACGCCACGAATACATCAACGGGGAAATCCGAGTCATGACAGGTGGTACACCCAACCATAACGATATCGCCAGTAACCTGTTGGTGGCTCTCAAGCTTGCCCTAAAAGGCCAACCCTATCGCACCTTCATCACCGATCAGCGCCTTTGGATTCCCGCTGCTAACCTGTATACCTACCCGGATGTCATGGTCGTTCCTAAACCGCTAGAGTTGCAAACCGGTCGCACCGATACCGTCATGAATCCTGTTTTTATCGCAGAAGTCCTCTCAAAATCTACTCAAGATTACGATCGCGGCGAAAAATTCCTCGCTTACCGGACCCTAACCAGTTTCCAAGAGTACCTTTTAATCGATCAATATCGGATTCATATCGAACACTACGTCAAAACTGCTGCGAACCAATGGCTACTAACTGAATATGATGATCTCAGAGTTGTCTTGTCGTTCAGAGTTTTCACTTTCCAGATCACAATCGCCAGTCTTTATGATAATCTTGAGATAACGGATGACGGCAGAGAACTGTAAGTTAACTTACAGCACTTACATACCTGATGAGATACAGAACCTGATGAGGTACAGATAAGGGGCTTAAGCCCCTTGTTCGCAAGGCTTGATCGTACTTCATTAGAGAGAAAACGGCTGTAATGTTTATTTAGCTTATTTTGCGAGAGAAACTAATGGAAATCATCCTAAATCCTGATTTAGAGACATTGATTCAAATGCAGATCGATCGCGGACATTATGCCTCGCCAACAGAGGTGATTGCGGCAGGAGTGAGGCTACTTGCTACGACGGAGCAGATCTATCAGGGACGTTTTGAAGAATTACGCCGTGAGATTATGATTGGGGTGGAGGCGGCTGATAAAGGAGAAATGCTGGATGCAGATGAGGTATTTCGCCAGATGCAGGAAAAGTTAGATCAGAAACGTCATACAAGCTCATGAGTAGAGTTTTTAAGTTTACAATTCCTACAACTCGTGATTTAGCAGAAATTTTAGACTACTTAGCAGAGTAGAGTACTTTTGAAGCTTTTTTGAAAAAGGTTAACAAGACATGCCAGAAACTGGCTAGTTTTCCAGAGATAGGCCGAAAGCGAGATGAACTTAGATCTGGTTTGCGCAGTTTTCCGATCAATGACTACCTAATCTTTTATCGTTCCACAGAGAACACGATTGAAGTTCTGAGAATTGTCAGTGGATACCGGAATTTAGGAGCTTTGTTTGAAACTGATTAATTCAAAGATAATGCAAAGAGAATAACTCAGAAGTAGGCCGTAACTTACTCGATCGCGACCCCCTCAATTTCCGCATCCGACAGATCATAGAGTGATTGCAACTTCGCCAACATCTCTGGTTTCGCGTGCCAAAAACCGCGCCCGTGGGCCTCTAACATCCGCCCAACAATATTCCGAAATGCCTCCGGATTCGCCTTGCGTAACTTCGCTGCCATCTCTGGATCAAGGGCATAGGTGGTAGCAGCTTGATCGTAAACCCAGGCTTCTTGAAAATTGGTGGTACCACCCCAGCCAATTAACGCCGTCATCCGTTGGGAAATTTCATAGGCTCCCCCCGATCCCTGATTCGCCATTGCTTCAGCCCATTTCGGGTTGAGTAACTTTGTGCGGTATTCCATGCGGAGTAAATCTTCCAATTTGCGTGGCGTCGTATCCTTCGAGAAACTTTCCACAAAACTGGTGTGTACCCCACTGCGACGACCATTTGCCCGACGACGTTGTTCCGCCGCCTGTTTCAGCGCCCCTGTATTGGCGTAATACTCCTGAATATCCGTCAGACCGTATTCCACCGAATCGATTTCCTGGACAATACGATCGGTACTTTGCAACAACGTTTGTAACACCGCTGGCCGCGCCTGCCCCTGATCCTGACGCCCATAGCTAAAAGCATTGCGACCTTCCCAGGTTTGGGCTAATTCTTCCCCGGACTCCCAACTCGAACTCACGACGCGATCGTTCACCAGGGAACCAAAATCTCCTGCCGGATTAGAAAACAACCGGGCCGCTGGATTCTCGATCCCCTGGGTTTGCATCGCGAGGGCGTGTTTACGAATAAAATTTTTCTCTTCCGGTTCATCAACAAGGGCTGCTCGTTGGAACAGATCATCCAATAATTCCAGGATATTGGCAAAACTATCCCGGAAAATTCCCGACAGGTTGGCTAACACATCAATGCGGGGATGATCGAGTTCGGCTAGGGGGATTAATTCATAGCGCACAATCCGTCCCGTCCCTTCCTTCAGGGGGACTGCGCCCACGAGTTCCAGCAGAATCCCTAACGATTCGCCCTTGGTTTTAATCGCATCCAACCCCCAGAGCATAACTGCGATCGTTTCCGGATACTGGCCCTGTTCTTCGAGGTGTTGGGCAATCAGTTTACGGGCGATCGCGCGTCCCCGTTCGTAGGCCGCAGGTGAGGGCATCCGGTAGGGATCGAGGGCATGGATATTGCGCCCCGTGGGCAGCACACCGGGACCATCCCGCAACAAGTCACCGCCGGGTGCTGGGGGAATGTATTCGCCATTGAGGCCGCGTAGTAAGTTCGTTAATTCGTCCCCAGTTTGGGCCAATAAATCGCAAATTTGGAGGGCTGTTTCCAGGCGATCGCGGGGCACCTGATATTTGGTTTCTGGCCCATATTGGGTTTCAAGATCTTTGAGGGTGAGGGGTTGATCGTCTGGTAGGGGCAGGTTCACCAAGGTTTCTGTCTCTCCGGCAAGACTTCTGGTAAACCTGCCCCTACAACCATGCTGGCAGAGGGTATCAATCACGGCATCAGGCAGATCGTCGCCGAAATAGGCCCGTAGGTAGCTAGTTAAAGTTTCAGTATCGGGGGCTTCACCGAGGGTGTGAAGGCCGGAGGAGAAGAGGCGTTCTTCCAGGACTTGCAGATAGCTATAGAGATCGATCAAATAACTGTTAAACACTTGATCGCTAAACATCCGAGCATTTTCGGGTGTGAATTCAATCCCTAGACGATGGGCTTCCTCAAAGGGGCGATCGGCATCCAGACCCGTATCCAAAATCTTTTTACAAATGGCTTCCTTCAGGGCAAAATTCTTCTCCGGATCTTCGCGATATTCATTAATCAAATCCCGTAAATTGACCAATTCCTTATACAACCCAGCGCGACCATAGGGCGGCACATTATGGGAGATTAAGACCCCGTAACCCCGTCGTTTGGCTAGAATCGATTCCGAGGGATTATTGGCTGCATAAATATAGAGATTGGGCAAATTCCCCAGCAAAACGTCCGGCCAGGAATAGCCCGTATTGCCTAAGGGCGCACCCGGTAGCCATTCCACCGTGCCATGCATCCCAAAGTGGATGACCGCCTGGGCACCGAACTCTTTTTGTAGCCATTGGTAAAACGCCGCGTACTGGGGATGGGGCGTCAAGTCCCGTTCAAACATCAACCGCATGGGGTCCCCGGCAACCCCCAAGGGCGGCTGCACCCCAATCCACACATTGCCCAACTGCAAGCCACCGAGCCAATAGACTTCCCCCAGCGTGCGAATGCCACAATCCGTCAACGACTGCCAACAATCCTCAACCCGTCGCGTCAGCAAATACCCCAACCACCGTTCCAACTGGGGCACTGTCACCGTCGTTAATGCAGGCATGGGAGGGTGATGGGTTTCTGGGTCCAATGAGGGTGGGTTTACGGAAGTTTCGAGTTGCCCGCTAGGGATTGGTGTCAACCCGCCCCTACCCATCAATGCCCTACCCATCAATGTTGGTGCCGCCATTGCCCGATCACCAGACGTTCCCTTTGGAAAATCGCGTAGCCGCATCTCCTCATCCGCAAACCGCACCTGCGCCATCAGACTTTCCGGATCATCCGGCAAATCCCCCACCGTATACCCCTGTTCTTGCAACGCCTGAAGCACCTTCAACAACGATCGCGGCACATTCAACAACGCCGCCGTCCCCGTCGCCCCATATCCCGGCGGGAAGCCATAGAGAATAATCGCGATCTTGCGCTCGGCCACGGGCGTGCGCCGCAGGTTAATCCATTGCCACAACCGCCCCGTCAAGCGTTGCAACCGTTCCGGGATCAGATAAATGCGATCGCCCACCAGGCCCCCCAACGGCACCGTATCGATCGCCCCATCCAACTCCGGCAACGCATACAGCACCACACTTTGCAGCCCGCCAATTCCCCGCCGTGTCCAGGACTGGATATCCTGAATCAACAACGGAGCCGCCACAATATAGGGCACATTCTTCGCACTCAGGATGCGCTTAGCTACCTCGACCTGCCGTCCCGCCTCCATCGATCCCGCTGGACCCCCCACCAGAGGAAACCCGATCGTCGAAACGATCGCATCCACCTGAACGGCATCCGGTGACAGCGAGGGCGTTGGATTCTGCCCCTGTTCCCGTTGCGCCTGTTCCGCCGCCGTCGTCAGCCAATCCCGTACCGCCACATGGCCTTCCACCCCATTAATAAAAATCGGCACCGGAATTAACCCCTGGTCCTCAAAATGGCGAATCAACTGGGGAATATAAGGCTGCTGCGTAATCACATGCTTGCGATACAGCAAAATCCCCACCACAGGCGCATCGGCCACCCCTCCCCTTCGTGCCCCTTCGTCTCTTAGGGTCTTAGTGGTTCCAAACCATTCCAGATAAGCCTTCGGCGACTCAAAATACCCCACATAATCCGGATGCACCAGACCAATATTGGGAATCGTCACCGGCTCCGGCAACACCGTCAACGCCTCTAGACTTTTTGGCGGCAACTGCAAATAATACTTCGCCAAATGCCAAAACATCGCCGCAACATTTTCCGGCCCCCCCGCATTCCAATAGCCATAAACAATTAGCCAATTGCGCAGGTCTTGAACCTTTTGCACCGGAATGAACTTGAGTAACTTCGGACCCGTTTTCAGAAAGCTAATATAGCCCGCCAGCTTATCTTCCTCACGCCCCGTACTGAACTTATCCAGAATAAACTTCACCGGCTTTGGCATCCCCTTAGGCCGATCGCCGATCGCGAACTTGCCCAACTGGGTCAAACTCATCAACTCCAACGCCGACTCAAACACCAGACGGATGGGAATAGCCTGGACCCGATCGCGCAGCCACATCACCTGCTCATAGTCAAAAATCAGGCTAGCAAAAAACACCTGGGCATCCTGAAGTGCCGCCTCAATGCGATCGGGGTCCTGGGCCAAATCGCGATCGCTAAACACGCAAATCTCCAGTTCCGGGCAGCGAGCTTGGGCCAACTGGGCCGCCTGCCGATAGAGATCTGTATTAAATGACTCAAACCCTGTCAGTAGAACGATCCTAGCCATAACTCCCCTCCCGTCATAGACCCAGCCTATCCCCACAGCCAGGGGAACCTTCCTATCTCTATTGTAGTGACGCTGTCGGGATGGCCCTTGGCAGTGCCCAGCGGCTCCCAACCCCCCCGATTCCTTTACCGCTGGATAAAACAACAAACTAAGAACCGAGGTCAAGTACCAACTTCACGTCCAAGGGTCCGCAGTAACCCCAAAGATAGCTGGGATCAACATTGGGCAGAATTTCAACTATGAGCTAAGTGCCTACCACGCTTGAGCCTTAGAAACGCCATGCTCATCTTGTCCTTGCCCCGCGATCGTGCCAATGTGCCGAAACCCAACATTACTTATCAAATACCTTAATGTTATTAGATTCACTCATCAATCATGCTTGGGAAGTGCTGAAGATCGGGCCAGTTACAGCTAAACGCAGGCATTTATTACTAATTCTAAAGACCTATGAAGAAGCATGGAATTCTTTGACAGGATCAAACCTCTTTATTATGATCAAAGCATAGACGGTAAGAAGAGGGAACGTTCCAGATATTTTTAAAAGCGATCTGGAAGCGATCTGGAGACAATCATCAAGCACAAGCAACGAAACCTAAAAACCAACGTGAGACTTGCTGGGGAGAAAGATTATGAAACTCTGGGAAAATATCAATAGTGCAATTCGTTATGTTATGGAAG
Organism: Trichothermofontia sp.; assembly: GCF_053493415.1. NCBI lineage: Bacteria > Bacillati > Cyanobacteriota > Cyanophyceae > Leptolyngbyales > Trichocoleusaceae > Trichothermofontia > Trichothermofontia sp. Next base: position 35,746 of record NZ_JBRCAD010000025.1, read on the forward strand.
CCGTAGGTCGGGTTTTCACACCGATTGAAGATACCTATCCCGCGATCGGTGTACAGCCGTTTGATGGGGAAATTCCAAGGGCACACAACTACTAGCTAAAATGTGCAGTTATCAATGGAAGTGGGGAGACAATACCCCACTTTTTCATGGTTTTTCATAAAATTATTGAGCGACTGGCTTATCGACTAGCTGCTCGACCGCTCAACATCAATTGTGTTGACGAAGGCAGTTGGGTTGGGCTTTGACAGGTATAAATTAAAAATCAATACGATCCCAATGCGCTTATATTTACGTCTGAACACGGTTTCATTTTGGGAAGGGGTTGGCTACATTGGTAATATTACGGACTGGCCCCCCGCATGAACGAGACGGTTTTGGCAACCTCCTATTACCCCGATCGCTACCTGAAAACCCTGATCGCCATTCAACAGGATTTGCTAGCTGCCCATTCCCCAGAGAGCATCTATCCAAAAATCCTGCGGCGATTGGGGCAAACCAGTGGTGCATCACGGGTATATGTTTTTGAGAATAGCCGCGATGCTGCGGGGCGTTTGATCATGTGCCAACGGGCGGAATGGTGCAACGTTGGGATTTCACCTGAAATTGATAACCCCCTGCTCCAAAACCTTGCCTATGCAGACTATGCCCCTAACTGGGAGGCGATATTAAGCCGGGGGGAAATTATTGCCGACTTGGTAGCCGCGTTGCCAGCCCCGGAGCGGGATATTCTCGCTGCCCAAGATATTCTTGCTGTTTTAGTCTTGCCTTTACTCGTCCAGGGGAAATTTTGGGGTTTTATTGGTTTTGACAACTGTGAAGTAGCCCGTCCCTGGGATATGGCTGAGATCGCCTTGCTCCAAAGTGCAGCCGTGGCCCTATCCCTTAAGCTTGAGCAATTTCAAGCCGCTCAACTACAACAGCAGCAGTTGTATCAACTCCAAACCTGGCAAAAGCGCTACGAAGCTGCCGGACAGGCTAGCGGCCAGATTCTCTACGAATGGGACCTCACCCACGATCACATCACCTGGGGACCCAACCTGCAATTTATTTTGGGGTATACCCCCCTGGCTGCGCCCCAAAGCCGACAAGCTTGGATTGCCTGTATCCACCCCGACGATTACCCATCCCTACAACACCTGCCGCCCCCTGCTCCAGAGTGGGCGGTCCTGCGTCAGGAGTACCGGGTACGCCACCACGACGGGCATTGGGTATGGGTTGAGGATAAATCCTGCCTATTGACTGATGCCGACGGCCACCACCAACGCTTGGTGGGCCTTATTGCCGACATCAGCGATCGCAAGTCGGTTGAGCAAACCCTCTCTGAAAACCAACAACTACTGACGTTGATTACCGATAACCTCCCTGGCTCGGTCTATCGGTTTCGGGTCGATCGGACTGGTCAGGTTGACTTTCTTTACGTCAGTGATGGGGAACGGGAAGTCAGTGGCCTTGAACCGGAGCAAATTGTTGCTGACTCGGCCTTATTTTTTGACATCATGCATCCGGACGATCGGGTCCGATTTATGGCCAAGCTGAAACAGGCGATCGTTAGCCTCGAACCCGGTGTCTTTGAATATCGTATTTTTGACCAACAGGGAAAACAACGTTGGTTGCAAGACTCCATTCGCTTCACCCGCCTGGAATCCGGCGATATTATTGGTGATGGTGTGACTTTAGATGTTACCGAACGGAAGCAGGCTGAAATCGCCCTTCAGGCCAGTGAGGCCCGTTTTCGAGCCATTTTTGAGCAGGCTGCGGTGGCAATGGCGCAGGTGAGTAGTACGGGGTGTTTTATCCAGGTGAATCAACGCTTCTGTGACTTTACGGGGTATAGCAGCACCGAACTGCTACAGAGAGACTACCAGAGCCTAACCCATCCGGAGGATCTCACCGTTGATCTGGAACTCACCCGGCAGCTATTTGCCGGAGATATCGAATCTTTTTCGCTTGAAAAGCGCTTTATTCGACGGGATGGGGCTATCCGCTGGGGGTACTTAACGGTTTCCCTCGTTCGTGATGAAACCGGGGAGTGCCAGTCGGAAATTGGGATCGTGGAGGACATTACTGAGCGTAAACGCACCGAAGCCGCCCTACGGGATAGTGAATCGCGATCACGGGCTATCTTTGAGCAGGCTGCGGTGGGGATTGCCCGTACCGATCTTAATGGCTGTTTCTTGCAGGTGAATCAACAGCTCTGTGATCTCCTTGGCTATGCAGAAACCGAGTTACTTGCTAATACCCAGCAGGGGACTAAAGGACTCTCCCTCTTGGCCTTGGCCGAGCCATCGCAGCCCAATGGATTTAGTCGCTATTGGCAACAACTGTTGGCGGGTGAAATTTCCTCCTTTGCATTGGAAAAGCAGTTTATCCGCCAGGGAAGGGACAGCCTCTGGATGCACCTGAGTGTTTCTTTAGTGCGAGATGTGCATGGCATACCGGATTACACGATCGCTGTCTTTGAGGATATCGATAACCGCAAACAGGCTGAAGCTGCCCTCTGCTTACAAGCCCAACGGGAGCGGGCACTCAATTCGGTGCTCCAAACCATTCACAATTCCTTGGATCTTGAGCAAGTTTTTAATACGGCCATTACCGAGATTGCCGAACTCTTGCAGGTAGATCAAGCCGCGATCGTTCAGTACCTACCCGACCAACAGGTTTGGCGGCATGTGGCTGACTATCACCGTCTGTCCGAGCGGGAGAATGTGATGGGGCTAGACATCGCCGATGCTGCTAATCCTCTAGCCGAGCGGCTCAAACGACGGGAAGTTGTCCAAATTGATGATTCCCGTCAACTTAGCGATAGGGTCAATACCGATCTTGTGGCTCGCTTCCCCGGTAGTTGGCTGCTCATCCCTCTCTATTTTGGTGGGGCTACGGAGGCGAGCACCTGTCCAGTTTGGGGCAGCCTAAGCCTGTGCCGAGAGCAACCCCACGCTTGGCAACCGCTGGAAGTGGAATTAGCCGTAACGATCGCCACCCAATTCGCGATCGCGATTCAGCAATCAGAACTCTACCAGCAAGTGCACATCCTCAATGTGGGGTTGGAAGCGCAAGTCCAGGAACGCACGATCGCCCTCCAGCGGGCATTGGAATTTGAGGCCCTGCTGAAGCACATTACCGATAAGGTGCGCGACACCCTAGATGAAAACCAAATCCTACAAACGGTGGTAGAATCCCTGACCAAAACACTGCATATTGAAGGCTGTGATGCGGGGATTTATGACGAAGCTATCCTTACCTCCACGATCGCCTTTGAATATACCCAAACCCTCCCACCTGCCCAAGGCAAAGTGATCATTATTGCCGACTATATGGAAATCTATCGTCAAGTGCTAATGGGGCAAAGTCTTCAGTTTTGTTGGGGGGATTTTGATTCGGTGCGTCAGGGTAAACATGACTATACGATGCTAGTTTGTCCGATGCGGGATGATCAAGGTCCCCTCGGTGATCTATGGTTATTTAAACCCCGTGATGATATTTTTGATACGTTAGAAATTTTCCTCGCGGAACAAGTTGCCAGCCAGTGCGCGATCGCGATTCGACAGGCCCGGTTGTATAAGGCTGCCCAGGCTCAGGTCCAGGAATTGGAACGGCTCAATTACCTAAAAGATGACTTTTTGAGTACGGTTTCCCACGAACTGCGATCGCCGATGGCCAATATTAAAATGTCGATCCAAATGCTAGAGGTGTTTCTGGAGCAGGAACATTATTTCCAGAATACTAATCAGAAAATTGAGCAATATTTTCATATTCTACAAAATGAATGTGAACGAGAGATTAGCCTCATTAACGACCTGCTTGATTTGTCGCGATTGGAAGCAGGCAGTCAACCCCTTGACTTAGGGATGCTCAACCTGGAAGATTGGATTCACCATATCATAGAACCCTTCCTACAACGCGCTACCGAACATGACCAGAACTTAGTCATCAGCATCTCGCCAGAGATCCCCCTGGTAACTACAGATTTCTCTTGTCTGGGACGGGTGTTGACCGAGTTACTCACCAATGCTTGCAAATATACGCCAGCGGGGGAGCGGATTGAAATTCGGGCCAGTTTGGTATTGGGCAACCTATGCATTCTCGTGAGTAATTCCGGGATCGATTTGCCAGCATCCGAGGTCGATCGCATTTTTGACAAGTTCTATCGTATTCCCAGTAATGACCCCTGGAAACACGGGGGAACCGGCCTAGGCTTAACCCTAGTGAAACGCCTAGTGGAACATTTGCAGGGAGCGATTACCGTTGAGAATGTTAACCATTGCCTCACCTTTACCATTACGCTGCCCCTTCATTGTCCACTCCGCCCCTGGTAATTTTGAATTTTGGGCACCTCGCAAAATACCACTTCGGCGCTCCCCGGCAACGTTATCTCGTCGGTTGGGGCAGTTGAACTGGCCTCATCCTACCTTAACCGCAATGCCCTTTTAATGGTGAATTTTTAATTTTGAACGATGCCTATGTCTACCTTACAAGCCCTCATTTTTGATGTCGATGGGACGATCGCGGAAACCGAGCGGGATGGCCATCGTCTTGCCTTTAACCAAGCCTTTGCCGAGGCAGGCCTAGATTGGCATTGGTCCGTCGAACGGTATGGCCAATTACTGGAAGTGGCCGGTGGCAAAGAGCGCATTCAGTTTTACCTCGATTCCCTCCCCCCCGATCGCGCCGCCCGCCCATCCATCCCCGTGGAGCAGATCCCCGCCTGGATCGCAGACCTTCACACAGCCAAAACTCGCCACTATCGATCGCTCCTCCAAACGGGTTGCATCCCCCCCCGTCCAGGGATTTTCCGCCTGCTGCAAGCGGCTCGTGCCCAGGGCTTACGGCTCGCGATCGCAACCACCAGCGCCCCTGACAATGCAATCGCGTTGCTGCAAACTGCTCTGGGACCCGACAGTCCCGATTGGTTTGAGGTCATTGCCGCTGGGGATATCGTGGCTGCCAAGAAACCCGCCCCGGATGTGTATGCGTATGTATTGAAAGCTCTGGATTTACCGCCCCAAGCCTGTTTAGCGATCGAAGATTCCCAACAGGGCCTGGAAGCGGCCACCCAGGCCCAACTGGTTACCGTTGTCACCTGTAACGACTACACCCGCCACCAGGACTTTCGTCTGGCCCGCCTTGTTCTAGATCATTTGGGCGATCCCGATCGCCCCTTTCAAATCCTTCAAGGTCAGGTCGAACCCCCATCCCCCTATTTCACCCTTGATCTAGCGGAACACCTGTTACGTTGACCTGAGTGGGTTGACCCAAACCTCTTTTCTCTTTTCTCTTTTCTCTTTTCTCTTGTTGCCCTCTTACCGAGTTCCTATGCGCACCCATCACCTCCCGGCCACCTGCGACACCGTTCACCTGGGCGGCTTTTCCGATCAACTCCCCCCTGCCCTGATCGTCGATTCCGGCGATCGCATCACCGTTGAAACCTTCACGGGTTTTTACCTGTGTGACCAGGCCCCCCCCAAATTTGCCCCACCGGAACTGCTGGCCATTCGTGCGCAACTCCCGGACGATCGTCGCGTCGGGCCAGGGTCCCATTTACTGACAGGACCGATCGGGGTACGGCAGGCAGAACCGGGCATGGTGTTAGAAGTGCAGATTGAGGCGATCGCGCCGCGTTTGGCAATGGGCTTTAATGCCATTCGCCCCGGCTGGGGGTTGCTAGCCCACCGCTTCCAGACCCCCGCGCTGAACTTTATCCCCTTGGATTTGGCCCAGGGGACCGCTGAATTTCCCCCTGGCTCTGGCATTCAGATCCCCCTACGCCCCTTTTTTGGCATCCTGGGGGTGGCGACGGCAGAGGCACAACGCAGTTCGATTCCCCCCGGTCGCTACGGTGGCAATCTGGATAACCGCCACCTACAAGCTGGGTCCCGTCTGTTTTTACCGATTTTTCTGCCCGGTGCCCAATTTTCCATCGGGGATGGTCATGCTGTTCAAGGGGATGGGGAAGTCGATGTCACCGCCCTGGAAACGTCAATGAATGGGACAATTCGGCTCATCGTCCGGCCCGACTTAGCCCCTACGCTCCCCCTACCCTTTGCCGAAACCCCAACCCATTGGATCACGATGGGCTTTGCCGAAACCCTGGATGCCGCCTGTACGATCGCCCTGGAACATATGATGACCTTTCTGGAACAGTGGGTTGGCCTAACGGCTCAGGATGCCTATATCCTTTGTAGTTTGGCCGTAGACTTTCACATTACCCAGGTGGTGAACCAGCCCATGCGGGGGGTACACGGGGTATTAGCCAAGACCCTTTTGCCCCAGACAATTACGGTATCATCACCGCCTGGCTTGTAAGTTGCCTTGAGCATCGGCAGGATGACCCGCAACGACAGATTGGTATCAAGAGGATCGGGATAAGGAATGGAGTTGGAGTGGCTGATTTTAACGATCGCGGGGTTATTGGCCGGGATTATGGCCGGTTTCCTGGGCATTGGCGGGGGAACGGTTCTGGTGCCGATCTTAATCGCCCTAGGGCATACCACCGTGGAAGCTGTTGCCACCAGTAGTCTATCGATCGTCATTACCTCCCTGTCGGGTAGTCTGCAAAACTGGCGGATGGGCTATCTGGATATCCGGCGGGTGCTGACCCTGGGTTTCCCGGCCCTGGCCACGGCCCAGGTGGGGGTTGGGTTAGTCAACCTGAGCAAACAATTTTCGCCCGCCATTCTCACTGCGGCCTTTGCGGCCTTTTTACTAATCAACATTGCCCTAGTTTCCTGGCGTAATCACCTTGTGGCGCAACAACAGCGTCGCCTGGATGCGATCGCCCAAACCCCAGATAGGCTCGTGGCCGAAATCGCACCCCCGGCGACTAAAACCGTTAATCCCCTCATCGCCCGTTTGCTCACTGGCGGCTTGGCGGGTCTGTTGGCAGGTGTGTTTGGCATTGGCGGCGGCATTATTCTGGTGCCGTTACAAATGCTGTTATTGCATGAACCGATCAAGCTGGCGATTCAAACCAGCCTGGGGGTGATCATCATTACGGCGCTCTCGGCCAGCGTCGGCCATGCGCTGAGTGGCAATATTTTACCGATCGCGGGGTTGCTGTTGGGCTTGGGGGGCCTCGCAGGGGCACAGATCAGCACCCGATTACTCCCAAAACTCCCCGATCAAGTGGTCAGTCTGCTATTTCGTAGCTTTTTAGGTTTGATGTCCCTCTATTTATTTTGGAAAGCAGGGCAGCAATGGTAAGCCATGACAACACTGGCATGCTTGGTGAGGTACAGGCAAGGGGCTTAAGCCCCTTGTTGACAAGGCTTGACCGTACTTCATTAGAGAGGGAACGGCTGTAATATGCAGAAATATGCACTGGGGGCATCCCCGTTTTGCCCCCCGCATGCTTATATTTTGCGATGACCTCTGTGTCCGCCGCGCCGCTGTGGTAAATAGGCATGGCGACACAGAGAGTACAGAGAAAATCCTAGTCTCTGAGGGCCACGCGCCTGGAATCACAAATTTGGGATGCTCCCTAGTTCACTCATCACCTCGACTTGTCTCCTCCGGTTCCTAGCATGTCAGACTTCTATCCGCCTCGCCTCAATCCCCTGCTAGTGCGAGCCTGCCAACTGGTGGGACCGCTCGTGGGGCGCTTATATTACCGAATGCGACTGCGGCTAGACCCAGAGAGCTTACATAACCTCAGGCAACTCCGGCATGAGCGGGTCCTATTTCTGCCCAATCATCCGACGTTTCATGATTGGATTGCGGTTTTTTTACTAGCAGCCCGTCTACCAGATCAGTTTTATTACCTGGCAGCCTATGAACGGTTTCAGGGCTGGGAAGGTCGATTTTTGCAGGCCGTGGGAGCCTATTCAATTCGTCGCGGCTTGGGCGATCGCGCCAGCTTCGCCCATACGGTTGAACTGCTCATGCAGCCGCGTGCCCGGCTGGTAGTCTTCGCCGAGGGGGGCTGTTCGTTTCAGAATGATACGGTGATGCCCTTCCGGGAAGGGGCCGTCCAGTTGGCCTTTCAGGCGATGAGCCGTTGTGCCAAGCAAACAGGGGAGGTTCCCAATTTATATGCAGTGCCCCTTAGTCTGAAATATCGCTATCGGGGTAATATGGAACCGGTTTTAGATAGCACCCTTAGGCGGCTAGAAAAACGGTTGCAGGTGACGATCGCGGCTACCCCCTACGATCGTCTGCGGCAGGTAGCGGGTCAGGTCTTGGCCGGCTTTGAGCGGGACTACGGTTTTGATCCCGCCGCATCGACAGACCTAAGTTGGAACGATCGCATCCAGCGCTTAAAAACAGAAGTTTTGCACAACTGCGAGCAGGCGCTGGGGATTAATCCCCCACCCCAGAGTTCCCTACGCGAACGGGTTTACCGGATTCAACATACCCTGGAAACCCAAGTCAATACGGATGAGGTCGTGGATTCAAATCGCTACAGGGCAATCCAGCAAGCAACTTATCGATTGCTGAATTTCAATGCCATTTATGATGGCTATGTCGCAACCAATCCAACGCCAGAGCGTTTTTTAGACACCCTAACGCGTTTAGAGCGAGAAGTTTTTAAGATTGATCAACCCCCTCCCAAGGGCGATCGCGATGTGTATATCAAGCCGGGTGAGATAATCAATTTGCGAGAGTTTTTCCCCCAATATCAAACCCAGAAAAGTCAAACCATTAGTGCATTAACGGAACGCTTGAGGCAAGCGGTACAAGCGAATCTAGATCATTGGTCAACCACAATAGGGTCTGCCCCCTTAGACTGGCAATAGCCTGACTGAGTGACCGGTTTAATTGCCGGCGGGGGACTGGGGCCGCCGTCGTGGCGATCGCGGGGTTCTAACCCCAGGGGATTTGCGTGTTGTCGGTGTCTGCCGTCTTGTTTTTGTAACCGTGGGTGAAGACGGCTCCACTACTGACGCCTTAACCGAATCTTCCCCAGCCTTGGCTTCCGAGATCGGCTCAGCCTCCCCCCCAGCAACACCCCCATTGGACTGAGCCGCTAGGGCTACCCTCGCTTCAGGGTGATCCCCCTGCGATTGATCATCCTCAGGAGTGGCTGCGATCGCTTCCCCCTTTACCCCATTGCTCGGCACAGGCATTACCGATCGCGCTAAGAGCGGCGATAACAGCAGTTGATGGAGGAACAGACGATAGTCGGGGCTGAGATATTTCGCCTGTACCGATCGCCAGAGTCCTAATGCCTTCTCATGCTCTGCCTCAATCATCTGGCGGAGATGAATAGACTCACCCCATTCTGGCACTGACTTGAGCAGAATTTGCTGCAAAACCTGAATATCGTGTACCTGCCCCAGGCTATCTTGCAACCCCTTGATCTCCTGAATCCATTGCTTAAATGCCGGTTCATAGAAGTCCGTAAAAAATTCCGCCTGATAGCGTACATGCTTACAGGTTTTACGCAGATCATGCAGGATGGGGCTGGTGATCGCCGTCTGATCATTGGCCGCAATGAGCCACCCTGGATGTAGCAAGAGTTCGGCGAGTAATGGACTCAATAACTCCGGTAAAACCAACGCCAAAGATTGTTGGGCCGATAGCGTATAACGGGGCCGATCGAGCCAATTTTCATAGGCCACTTTCAGATCTTGATAAACTTGACTTTTCAGGACGGTTTTAACCTTAGCAAAGACCTTTTTACGTTGCTTGGCTAACGCCGCGATCGCCTGTTGTAGCAAACCCTGTTCCGACGGATCAAGCTTTTCCGCGTATTCCGTTTTAAGGGTATCCAGTTGAACATCCAGATCCCGGAGCTTACCGAGTTGCCTGGTAATTCCTTGGAGGGACTTAATCTGAGCCGCCTTCGGTAGGACGATCGCCGCCTTAAAAATTTGCAGGGCTGTTTGTAACCGCCGAATCGCTACCCGCATTTGGTGCAGATCCTCCGGATCTTTATCTTTGAGCACCAAAGCTTCCCGGCTAATCATGCGGCGATAGTGCTTCTGGATTAGCGCGTGGGCATACTGCTCTACTGTTGCCGTTGCCGCTGCTGGGATGCGGCCAATCGCTTGTGAGTCATCTGTAGGAACCTTAGCCATACTCTCCCGTTTCTGCGACAGACGATCACACGCCCTTGGTCACCCTCCATTATAGGCGATTGTCTCTGGGCTGCCTCTGTTGGGAGGTGTCAAGCAAGTGCAGTGTCAAGCTGAATTGGGTAGATTGGGCCAAACATGGTGCAGCTTAACAAGGCTAGGGTGTGTTTTAAAACTCTTTGGCAGAATGGGAGTAGTACAGCTACCTAATTGATTGGCATGACCGACCACGCCTCAGAAACCATCCACCGAGGTGATCTGAGTCACCAACAGTGGGAGCGGCTCCAGCCCTTACTGCCCCCACAAAAACCGCATACTGGCTGCCTGGCCAAAAACCACCGCACGGTCATCAATGGCATCCTCTGGAATTTTGTGCACGGGTGGCACCCTGGCACGACTTGCCGGCACACTATGGGGCGTGGTCAACGGTTGCTGGACGGTTTTACCACTGGCGTAAAACCGGTTTATGGCAGCAGGTGTTGGCTGCCCTCCAGGCCGAAGCGGATGCCGAGGGTAAGCTCAATTGGGCGATCCACTTTGTCGATGGCAGTGTCATCCGTGACCACCAACATGCGGCAGGGGCAAAAAGGGGGACCTAGACCCGGCAGCTACGGGAAGTGCGATTGAGCAAGTGCAAGCACGCGAGGTGTTAGGGCGTTCCCAAGGGGAATTTAGGACCAAACGGCATCTCTGCTGTGATGGCAATGGGTTACCGATCACCTTTGTGCTGACGGCGGGCGAACGCCATGAAACCGTTGTCTTTGAGCAGTTGATGGCGCAAGGTGCCGTCAGCGACGAACCCAAGATTCACGCCTCCGATCGTCATCGCCTTCGTACCCATAGGATCTAGTCTTACTAACTTGCAACTGCCGTCCCATCCAGTCAGCCCCATCCAGTGCTGAGATGGCCGCGTCTTCCTGGGCATCCACCTCCATGATGACGAAGGCAAACCCTCGCTTCCGTCCGGTCTCTCGATCGCTGGGCAACGCAATGAGCTTGATGCTACCGTATTCCTCAAGAAGCTGCTGTAAGTCATCTTCCGTGACACGATACGACAGATTACGGATGTGGATAGTCATGTGGAATTGATCGAATGTGAACAGACGCACAAAGGTTCGGGCTAAACCTCGATGTCGGCGTTGCAAGAGACTGGGGACGTGTCGCACTCCCATTGCATTGCCGTCTTGTTGAATCACCACGCCTAGGTTGTGAAGATGCGCAAGCACGATCGTGCTGAGAGACCAAACCCTTTTGCTAGTCCCATCATATCTTGTCTGCTCTTGTCTGCCTAAATTCGCAAGTCCCCCGCTGCAATGGCGTCGAAATCAGCCGAGGCCCCACTTAATCAGGCATCATTTACAACCCCTCATTAAATTAAGCCTGACAGACTACTAGATGTCCCAAGCAAACGAGGGAAGGCATCAAAATGACGACTCCCATCTCAAAGCATAATTGCCCTGGTCAGGAACTAGCCAGGGAGAAATTCAGCGCTATCGCGTAGAAACCTAATGCTCAGAAACCAGATTGACGCGCAACCTGCTTATTGTCGTGATCGCGAGGTCTAGCCTTATTGACCCGCAACTGCCGTCCCATCCAGTCAGCCCCATCCAGTTCTGAAATGGCTGCATCTTCCTGGGCATCCTCATCCATTTCGACGAAGGCAAACCCCCGCATCCGTCCGGTCTCTCGATCGGTGGGCAACACAACGCGCTTGATGGTACCGTATTCCTGAAAAACCTGCCGTAAGTCCTCTTCCGTTGCCCGATACGACAGATTACCAATGTAGATAGTCATGTGGAATTGATCGAACGTGAACACACGCACAAAGGTTCGGGCTAAACCTCGATGCCAGCGTTGCAAGAGACTGGGGACGTGCCGCACTCCCATTGCATTGCCGCCTTGTTGAATCACCACGCCTAGGTCGTGAAGATGCGCAAGCACGATCGTGCTGAGAGACCAAACCCTTTTGCTAGTCCCATCATATCTTGTCTGCCTAAATTCGCAAGTCCCCCGCTGCAATGGCGTCGAGATCAGCCGAGGCCTCCCTTAGCGAGTGTTTGAAAAGTCCAGAAACAAGTTGTAGTGGTGACTTTAGTCGCCACTACAAACGCAAAGCAACTCTTAGGACAGCTAAACATCGAGGTTCGTAGTTGCGGTTTTAACCGCGATCCCCCCTTAAAACACCCTCTAAGCCTTGTCAGCCCCCAATCTGGGGCCATTGGCTGGTCTGCCCACGCATCAGGAGTCCGCTTCGGTGGACAAACGGGGAACCCCCGCGCCTTCAGGCTGGGGAGGATGTCAAAGTTGGTAACATTCTGCCGGGATGGGCGTGTGCAACTTTGGGAAAGTGGGTTATCGTAACTCCGTGGCCAATGGCCGCATAAAAAAACCCGCCTTTGGGCGGGAGTTGATGTGAGAAGAGAGCGGTTGAACCCTGCATCTGTTCGACCGCTTATTTCTATACTCTTACGTTTCCCCGTTCTGCGCTAGTCCCCTAGCAACATTTATTTGGAAAGTTGTTAAAGTTTAGCGATCGCGATCGCGGCTAAACGACCACGAGACAAGCTTTTCCCCACATCCCCCACCTTGGCACCCTGTTCCTCGGATTTTTCCCCGCCTCCCGCGCTTAAGCGATCCCGCTAGCCGGACGCCCCACCGCACCCGCGTCAATGTTTAGGAAGGTTTAGGGGTGCCCATTCCCCTGGGGGGCCGCGCGGCCAACGGTACTCAGAGACTGCGACGATCGAGCAGCCAGTAGGTTTTCATCAAGCCCTTACCCTTGACATCAACCAGGCCCCGCTCCTCAAAGATGAACTTGTGCTTCAGTAGGTTGAAGGTTGTGTCTGTGACCTGGATACGTTGCACCGCCCCCTGGGATTCCATCCGGCTAGCCACATTGACCGTATCCCCCCAGAGGTCATAGATAAACTTCTTATGGCCAATGACCCCCGCGACCACGGTGCCCGAATGGATACCGATCCGAATCTGGACGGGGTGATGGTAATGCTTTTTGAGGTGCTGGACCGCATATTGCATATCGAGGGCCATATTGGCGATCGCTTCGGCATGATCAGGGCGGGGGCTGGGCAGACCACCGGCCACCATATAGGCATCCCCGATTGTCTTAATCTTCTCTAGTCGGTATTGCTCTGATAGATCATCGAAGAGAGAAAAGACATGGTTTAATAAACCGACCAGTTCACGGGGCGAAATGTGGCTGGAAATCTGGGTAAAGCCCGCAATATCGGCAAACAGGATACTGACATTATCAAATTGCTCAGCGATAAAGGCGCTATGACCGCTGGCAGAGGGGAGGGTGGAATGTTCGCGGAGGCGATCGGCGATCGTCTTGGGCAAGACATTGAGCAGGAGCGACTCTGACTTCGCCTGTTCTGCCTGGAGGGCACTTTCCGCCTGTTTGCGCTCAGTAATATCGTTAACAACATACAGGCCATATCGCACACCGCTGATATCAATAATATCGGCAGAGAGGAGGCCCGTCTTGCGTTCACCCGATCGGGTACGGAATTCATACTCATAGTTATTAAAAGCTCCCTGATCCCGCAGTAGGGAGATCATTCTGGCCCGCGTATCTTCATTCACCCACAGGTTCAGTTCGGTTGCGGTTTTGCCAATAATTTCATCGCGGGTATAGCCACAGGCATCCACAAAGCTATCATTCACTTCAACGAACCGTTCATCCTCTAATAAGGTAATTGCAATCAGACTGGGACTCGCTCGAAAAACCTTTTCAAACTTTTCCTCTGAGAGTTTGAGGGCGGCTTCTGCTCGTTTACGATCGCTAATATCGCGTACCACCCAAATTACGGAATCACGGGCGATCGGCGTGATCGTGGCCGAAAACCAGACTTCCCGCTGTTGAATCGGTAAACTATACTCCACCGTAATCATGCTTTTAATCGCCAACGCCTGGTGGATATAGGCGATAAATAGCTCGGCCTTATCGGGGGGGAAAACCTCATGGACCGTTTTGCCAATCAGTTCTTCGGCGGGCCGGTACAGTAAATCAGGGCTAGTGGGGGCGATCGTCAAGTAGCGTCCGTTGATATCCTGAACAAAGATCAGCTCCTTCATCGCCCCAAATAGCGATCGCAGCTCGGTTTCCCGTTGCTGGAGGCTAGCGGTCAGTTCATCCACTTGCCGCCGGACTTCCGCATCCTTTTGGGCAAGGGCCACCGATGACTGCTGTAATTGCCCCGCGATCTGGCGAAAGGACTGGGCGATGATGTCCACTTCCGCCGGATAGGGGGTGGGTATCTCCCGCTGTCGGGTATAGATGAGGGGATGCCAGCGCCCTGCTGATAAATTTTGGGCAGCTTCAGTTAACTCATAAAAGGGATGGGCCAACCAGCGTGACGTTTTTGTGGCTAGCACACTGGTGAGGATGAGTACCACCAAACAAAGCAGCAGGGTTTGCTGCCGATTGCGATCGATCTGGTCACGAAAATCGGTTTCAGGCAGCACGATCGCGAGTTGCCAATCCATCCCCCCTGGCGCTTTGAGTGAGGAAAAGGAGACGAAGTACCTGCCAGCCGCCGTGCTTAGGCGTAAGGGCGAACCCCGTTCCTGGGTATTGGCTTGGGGGGGATGGGCTTGGAGCAAAGGAACTGTTTCTACAATCACCGGGTTCTGACTCGCGATCGCCAAGATCGCCTGGGTTTGCCCTGCCCGTTGTTGAAAAAGCTCTTCGGGTTGGGACGTAGCAATGAGGTGCCCCGCCCCATCCACAATAAAGGCTTGCCCGGATTGGCCAATGGCAAGCGTTTGGAGAAATTGACTAATATCCGAGAGATCAAAGTCAGTGGCTAGGACGCCTTGGAGCTGCTGTCGGGCCGCATAGACCGGGTAGACATGGGAAATTCCTAAGGGAGAGGCGAGAAAGTAACGATAGGGTGTACTCCAGCCGGGATGGCCCGCCGCAACCGCACTTTTATACCACGGACGTTCACGGGGATCATAGTGGGGTTTCTCGCGGAGCAATTGGCGAGATTGGCCATTGGTATCGGTGCTATAGGTGTATAGGGTGTCATTGCGGCGGCGATCGACCCGCAGAATTTCAAAACCGTCCCCCTCAAGATTACGGCGAACCGCCACATAATCCCCAGTGGCAGACCCAAAGGAAATGTGATTGACCGTATCAAAGAGCTTGTGCAGCGCCATAAACTGGGCTTCCAGTTGATCGAGGTCAGTGGGGTGCAATTGGCTATTCTGGAAGGCGATCGCGTTAAGTTCGTTGACCCGACCCGGAGCCGTTAAATAATCCTGAACCTTTTCGGCAATGCGATCGCTCATCTCATACTGAAGCTGTTCCGCCAATCGCATGACACTGCGCTGCCCACTCAGCAGCGACAGGTAGCCCGTCAGGACCACCGCCAGTGTTACCTGCAAGCCAAAACATCCAGCCAGCAGGAGCCGCAAGGGAATTCGGGACCTTAGGGGTAATCGTGGTATTGCACCCATGCAGCCCATCCTAGCTGACGTGGAAAGCGGGCGACTAGCCCTAGGCAATGGTGGCGGCTTGCCCTGATCATAATTTCTCCCTGGGGAGGCAACGACAACCGTTACGATCAATAACGAAGTTCTGGATGCCCTTGCTAAGCCGATGCCGCGACCGATTGTCATTATTCCGGGATATTTTGCTGGAGCCGCGACCTATGCATCCCTAGCCCAAAATCTGCGGAGTCGGGGATTTGCCGCCACGATCGTGCCACTCCAGCGACGTGACTGGTTGCCGACCCTAGGGGGACGCCCAGTCAACCCTATTGTTGATCAGATTGATCGCACGGTCATGGGGGTATTAGAGCAGTCGGGCAGTGACAAAGTGCACCTAATTGGCCACTCTGCCGGCGGGTGGATCGCCCGGATCTACCTGGGGGACAAACCCTACTCGCCCGCAGCTCGCACCTGGAAAGCCAGAGGCCATGTGGCCACCCTCCTTACCCTGGGGACGCCCCACCTGAGTCAAGAGCGTTGGACGCGGAACAACTTAGAGTTTGTTAACACCACCTATCCCGGCGCTTTTTATCCGGACGTGTCCTATGTTTGTGTGGCGGGAAAGTCGATCTTTGGTCGCCGCCGTTGGGGGACCTGGTTGGCCTATAACAGCTACGAGTTGACCTGTGGCCAGGGGGCAACTTGGGGGGATGGGATTACACCGATCGTCGCCGCCCACCTAGAGGGAGCCAAAAACCTCACCCTGGCCGATGTGCAGCATTCCCCCCGCCCCGATCGTGCCTGGTATGGTTCGCCGGAAGTTGTAGGGCAGTGGTGTTCCCATCTCGATTGAAGCTCAGTCGCTCACAAATAAAATGGGGGATAGCCGTCGCGGCTGTCTGGATGGCAGGCGAGACGCCTACCCCACAAGAGAAGGATGACGACTCACTAATTACGCATTGCCAAAATTGGGCATCGATACCTGGGGCAACGGATTGCCAAAGCTGGGCAGATCCAACTTGGAGGAACCTCGCGAAGTCATTGCCAGCCGATAGCTGACACTTTGTAATTCTGCGTGCAATTGGCGATTTTCCCGTTGCACTTGGGCGATCTTTTCGCGAATGGGGGCCATACGATCGGCGAACTTTTGGCGATAGACCTTGGGCAACTCCTGGACCACCTGCTCCAACATCCGCGAGCGATCGGTCAGCTCCTGCACCGACTGGCGCAATTGCTGCACCTCCGTATCCCGCGCTGCTAACTGTTCCTGGTAAAACGCCACCTGCTCCTCAACGTGTTGCAATTGTTCACGAATCACCTGCATTTCCGCCTGGTGCCGCTCCGACAACTCCGGGTTCGGCATAAATTGCTGATTGCCCTTCACCAAGCGAAACAACTCCTGGGAAAGTTGCTGCACCAATTGATCGCGGACTTGCAACTCCTCCCGCATTGCGGCCATTTCGGCCTGAAGGGCTTGAAGATCTTGGGTTTCGGTTTGGGGCATGGTCACGTCGCTCCCGTAGGTATGGCCGGTAATTATGGCTCAGCCGTAGCGGGGTCCGCCTCCCAACGACGGGGTGGAGAAGCCCGACGAATCTCCCGCCAAATGGCTGTCGCTGCTAATGTACCATCTGCAACCGCGATCGACACCTGGTTTAACCCCTGTTTTAGATCCCCTAAGGCAAAAATCCGGGGATGAGACGTGCGGCACATCCCATCCGTGACTAAATTCTCCCCGTCCTGCTTGAGGTTCAGCCCAGCCAGGTAGTCCTTATGGAAGTGCGCCCCCATCGCCACCAGCCCCGTCTCCAGGGGAATCACCGTGCCATCGGTCAACTCCACCCCCGTCATCTCATGCTTTTCGCCCAGGAATTGCTTAATCGGCGTTTCAATCAGGCGATACCCATGATCCGCTAGCTTGTGGCGCATGGCATCGCTCACCGGAAACAACCCCATCGTGAACACAAACAGATAGGGGGTAAACCAATTCAGCACGAACGCTGTGTTGATATTTGCCTCCGAGTTGACAAATAATCCGCAGCGCCGATCGGCCATCTCATAGCCATCACAAATCATGCACACATGTAGGTTATAGCCCGCATAGTCATAGACATTTTGCATATTCTCCAGTTGGGGCAGGTTGTCAATGATGCCGCTGGCCGCAATTAGGTATTTCGATCGAAACACCGGATAAATGCTATCCTTCATCCCGACCTTAACCTTGACGCTAAAATAGTCCCCCTCGTCCTGCACGGCTTCCACATAGGCCCGCAGGTAATCGCCCCCTAGGGAAAGGTAATGCTCCTGCCCCTGCATCAGCAGATCGCGTCCGGGGGTATTGGGCGGTAGGCCCAGATAATTGCGCAAATCCTGCATCCAGAAGGAGCGGCCCCGCCCCTTCTCAATCATCAGCGAGGAGAGTAAATAACGCTGTGTGTAGATCCCTGCCGAGAGGCCACCGGCACCCCCACCGACGATAATCACATCGTAAAGATGATCCAGGCGTTCATCCAGGGTCTTTTTCGCGAGTTTCATAGGGAGTCGTTACGCAGGAAAGGTCTATCAGGCCGGAGTCGTCACCAAGGTGGGCAGTTTCTTGCCCTTGTGCAGGTCAGTTTCCGGCACATCCATATATTCCGCCACCAGCTTCCGGAAGTCATCCCCCTCGATCGTTTCCTGATCCAACAACAGATCCACCAGGCGATCGACTAAAGGCCGATTTTCCCGAATAATCCGACGGGCTTCACTATAGCAACGGGTGGCAATCTCCCGCACCTGGCGATCGATCTGGGCGGCAATTTCTTCCGAATACTCCGATCGCGGCACCCAATCCCGCCCTAAGAACACCTCATTCCCCGGTGTTTCCAGGGCCAAAGGTCCCAAATCCGACATCCCAAATAGGGTCACCATGCGTCGGGCCAGATCCGCCACCCGGCGAATATCACTGCTCGCCCCCGTCGTCACCTCATCGGGACCAAAGACTTCGGCTTCGGCGGCCAACCCCCCCAGGGCGACGGTGATGCGATCGAGCAACCAACCACGGGTGTAAAGGCCACTGTCGATCGTGTCCTCATCGGGGATCGATTGGGAGAACCCTTCAATGCCGCCCGAGCGCGGAATAATTGTCACCTTATCGAGCAAATCCGAGTGCTTCAGCAGTGTCATTAGCAGGGCGTGGCCAACTTCGTGATAGGCCGTCATGCGCTTGCGGCTACTGTCGAGCAGGGGATTCAGCATCAGGCCAATGGTGACGCGATCGATGGCATCATCAATTTCCAAGGGACCGATCGCTTCCTTGCGGCGACGGGCGGTCAGGATGGCCGCTTCGTTCAGTAGGTTAGCCAGATCGGCTCCGGAAAACCCAGGGGTGCGACGGGCAACAATTTCCAACGAGACCGTATCTTCTAGCTTCTTATTGCGGGCGTGGACCTCTAGAATTTTCAACCGTCCCTTATAGGTGGGCAGATCGACAGTAATCTGGCGATCGAAGCGTCCGGGCCGCAGCAGGGCCGAATCCAGCACATCGGGACGGTTGGTGGCCGCGATGACGATAATCCCCGTATTGCCCTCGAAGCCGTCCATCTCGGTGAGCAGTTGGTTCAGGGTTTGCTCCCGTTCGTCGTTCCCACCGCCAATCCCGGCTCCCCGCTGGCGACCCACCGCATCAATTTCATCAATAAAGATCAAACAGGGGGCACTTTCCTTGGCTTTACGGAACAGGTCGCGCACCCGTGAAGCGCCAACGCCCACAAACATTTCCACAAATTCCGAGCCGGAAATGCTGAAGAAGGGCACCCCCGCTTCCCCGGCGATCGCCTTGGCCAGGAGCGTCTTCCCCGTCCCCGGTGGGCCGATGAGGAGAACGCCCTTGGGAATGCGGGCACCGATCGCCGTAAACCGTTCCGGTTCCTTGAGGAAGGTCACCACCTCCTGAAGTTCTTCCTTCGCTTCCTCGACCCCCGCCACGTCCTCGAACATCACCCCAGTTTGGGCTTCCATCTGGAACCGGGCACGGGATTTACCAAAGTTCATTGCCTGATTCGAGGCCCCACTGGAGCGACGCAGGATCATCATCAGGCCCATGATCACGAGCAAAACGAGCATCAGGTTGAGAAAGAGGCCAACTACGGCCCGATTGTCGGCAGAGGGCTGAACGGAAAATTCGACATTGTTGACACGGGCACGTTCAACCAGTTCCGGATTGTTATTAAACAGGGTCACTTCCTGGGTAGCGTTGGGGCCACTAGCCCCCTTGAGTTGGACCTTGGCTTTTTGGCGTTCTGGGTCGTACTCAATTTTGGCTACTTCACCCTGGTCAATTTTAGTCAACAGTTGGCTGTAGCTGAGGTTTTCCTGGGCTAGCACTGGACCACCCAACAAGCCAGCGAGGGCACCTTGCAGCAGCAACCAACCCACAGCGACTTGCCCGATCGTCCGTCGTTGGCGGGGGGTGGCGGCGGCACTTGTGGGGGACGCAGGGGAGCTAGGGCAGGAAGGTTGAGGGTTTGCGGCTAGACCAGGGTGTCTCATAGGAGGAAATGCCAGAGGGAGTCGCGTTTCACAAGAAAGTCTGATCCAAGTTTAGCGCCCCTGCCTGAAATGTTTGGGTGCGCCCGGTGGTTGAACACCAAGGTCAGCGCATCATGACTGGTTACTGGATAGAGTGTGGGATCGGAGGGTATGGCGGCAGGCAGGATGCCTACCCCACAAGAGCATTGGCAACAAGAGAATCATGGCAACAAGAGACGATTCGCTGGCCTGCTCGCAAGGTTAAGAAAGCCAGCGGCGTTAGGTATCCTGGGCTTTCTCCCGCAGACCCAATCCCACAATTTCCATCATCAAAGCCACACCCACATAGCCCGGTCGTAGACTTCTCAGGGCTAGCCGCCCCGTCGAGATCCCAATACCACCCACTAGAAGCAGGGCAATACCTGCCACAGCTAGGGTTGATCCCAATTTCGCATCTGTTCGCTTACTCATACTCAGGTTTGCAACCTGCTAACGCTAAAGGAATTTACACGGTTGGCCTCAGTCACTCGCGGTTTTGCGTTGCCGCTCCTCAACAGGCAGTCTTGCCTCATCCAACCGACTCTCAATCCTGCTGAGAGATTTTAATCTATGGTATTGCGCAAAGTAACGAAACCGTCAGG
The DNA here is from genome assembly GCF_053493415.1 of Trichothermofontia sp. Lineage (NCBI taxonomy): Bacteria > Bacillati > Cyanobacteriota > Cyanophyceae > Leptolyngbyales > Trichocoleusaceae > Trichothermofontia > Trichothermofontia sp. The sequence goes on from NZ_JBRCAD010000025.1 coordinate 56,363, forward strand.
AAAACTTTATGAATTTTTGTGAAAATGGCGACTTTATTGAAAACCTATTATTGATCCAACCTACACGCCCCAGCCCCGGAAGATCGACTGAACGGGGATCACAGCTATGCTCCCTGGGTAAACGTTACCCGCAGTGGTAGCTATTACGTCCCAGGTTCGTGGGAGACTTCCCTGAGCCAAGACTTCTACCTTTATTAAGCACCGTCCTGAATTCACGGGCTTAATCGGTAGATTCATACAGATAACATAGAACCGGTCAATTACTCTCCGTGGTTATGCGTAACTTATTAGTCTCGTGCCCAGTGTGTGAGAGGTGCGATCGGCGACAGTCTTGACCGTGTCTTGCTTGCAGCCAATGTGCCAGTTTCCTTGCTTTCTGTATTTGATGGGACTGATCGCCAGGGGCTGTTGTCTGTGAATCGAGTTCTAGTCTTAAAGTTCCCCGTCTCTGATGTAAACATAACAGGCGACAGCGGGTCCGGAGGGTGCCGCGATCGATGTTTGGCAGAGGCATCCCGATCGGGCGATCGCCGGAATCTACCCATTGGTAAGATAGGGCCAGTGGGACTGTCCCTGCCCCGGTCGGTTATATTGACGGTTTTGGGCCGACTTTAATTCTGGCTTTGCTGCCTGTCTGCCAAGCTACATCTGGCGTTTAACTTTTGTTGTCCTTCTCGCAACCTGCTTTATGACTGCAACTTCAGCCCCTTCCCCCATCTACCAAGGCCAATTTGGTGAATTTACGATCACCGCCAACGATCGCCGCGGGGTGATTGTCTATCGCATGGGTCTCGTGATCGCGGCCCTCAGTTTCGCGATCGCCACGGGGCTTGCCCTGACCCTGCCGAATTTTCCCTTCACCCCCTGGGTGCTGACCGGGTTATATGCTGTTTTCGGGTTAGCCCTAGGGGTTAGCCTATTAACTATTCACATTTATCTGATCATCCTCCATCGGTTCCTGCAAGCTTGCTGGCTGATTGGTGCGATTGCGTCCGTTGTGATTGCCGTAAAATTTGAAACCCCGCTTGTTGTAACGGTCTACGAACAGCCCTTTCTTCTGCTCGGTGTGGGTTGGCTATTTGTTGCCTTAACAGGCATTTTCTTTAAGGAAGCTTTTTGCTTCGATCGTCTAGAAACTAAGTTGCTCACGCCATTAGTTCCAATGGTTTTACTCGGCCACATGAGCGGTCTTTTACCCCTTTATGCTGGACAACTCCTATTAGTGATTTGGGCTGGGGGGTTTCTGATCTTTGCCGGTCGAAAAGCCTTCCAGGCGATCCCCGACGACATTGGTGACAAGTCGGTATTTGAATACCTCCATCAACAGTCGAAACCTCAATCGTCAAAGACCGCGTGACCCTGATCCTCTGTCCAGGGATGCATGATCCCACCTTAACGGTAGACTTCTGGCAGGCCCTTGCCCCCCGCCTCCCCTCCCCAGCACCTCGACCGCTCATCTTCCCCAGCAATCGCTACCCCGCCTACTCCTCCTGGCACCTACTCACCTTGCTCCATGAATCGCAACCCACTCCCCCTTGGGTGTTCCTGGGCTTTAGTGCTGGGTGTGTGGCGATCGCCGGTATCCTTCCCATCCTGGCTTGCCGTCGGGTCCCGATCGCTGCGATCTTTGCCATTGATGCTTGGGGCGTACCCTGGCCGACAACTGTCCCTGTGCATCGCCTCAGTCACGATCACTTTACCCATTGGAGTTCCGGATTGCTGGGCGGCCAGGGGGAAAGTTTTTATGCCGATCCGGCAGTTGAACACCTGTGTCTCTGGCGATCGCCGCAAACGGTCACGGGTTGGCAGATTAGCTTAGATCAGCAGCAGCGACATTACACCACTGCTTTGCAGTTTCTTGTTCAGGAATTAGTTAACTATAGGATCAGATAATACTGGTCCATTGGGGGGGGAACGGTCAGCTATTTTGCAACCATTTCTTAAGCATTGTCCCCCAATTGTTAGTCAATCCTAACAGAGGGGAAATCAATAGGAATAGATAAGCTAATCCGACTAACTTGCCTGCTAAAGTGCATTAAAATGCATGGATATTGCATCACTCGTTACAGAATCTAGATCCGGAAAGGAGAGGGGGGGACCTGTGCAACTACAGAGCGTGGCCGTGAAACGAGCAACTGGCGCGTATGCCTTGATCGACAGCCTCAAGCGTCATGGGGTGCGCCACATTTTTGGCTATCCCGGTGGGGCGATCTTGCCGATCTATGATGAGGTCTACCGGGCGGAGGCCGATGGCAGTATCCAACATATTCTGGTGCGGCACGAACAGGGGGCGGCCCATGCTGCCGATGGCTATGCCCGTGCAACGGGGATGGTGGGGGTGTGTTTTGGCACCTCTGGCCCTGGTGCGACGAACCTGGTGACGGGGATTGCCACGGCCCAGATGGACTCGATCCCAATGGTCGTGATTACGGGTCAGGTACCCCGCGCCGCGATCGGTAGCGATGCCTTCCAGGAAATTGATATCTATGGCATTACCTTGCCGATCGTCAAACACTCCTATGTGGCCCGCGATCCCCGCGATATTCCCCGCATGGTGGCTGAAGCTTTCCATATTGCCAGTACTGGACGCCCTGGCCCTGTGCTGATTGACGTGCCCAAGGATGTGGGTCTCGAAGAATTTGACTACACCCCCGTTGAACCCGGTTCGGTGAAGCTGGTGGGGTATCGTCCGACGGTGAAGGGTAACCCGCGCCAGATTGCCCAAGCCGTGGAACTGATCCGACAAGCCCAACGGCCCTTGCTCTATGTGGGGGGCGGCGCGATCGCGGCTTCGGCCCATGCGGAAATCCAGGAATTGGCCGAACATTTCCATATCCCGGTGACCACGACCCTGATGGGGAAGGGCGCGTTTGACGAAAGCCATCCCCTGGCGGTGGGGATGTTAGGGATGCACGGGACCGCCTACGCTAACTTCGCCGTGAGTGAGTGTGATTTGCTCATTGCCGTAGGTGCCCGGTTTGACGATCGCGTGACAGGTAAGCTGGATGAATTTGCCTCACGGGCCAAGGTGATCCACATCGACATTGACCCAGCCGAGGTGGGTAAGAACCGCAAGCCCGATGTGCCGATTGTCGGGGATGTGCGTCAAGTGCTGATTGATCTGCTGCACCGTATCCGTGAGACCGGTGTGCAAACCGATCCTCACCAGACGCTACCTTGGCGACTGAAGATCAAAAACTGGCGCGAAGACTACCCGCTCCAGATCCCCCATCCCCATGACAGCCTCTCGCCGCAGGAGGTAATTGCGGAACTGGGACGGCAAGCTCCCCATGCCTACTACACCACGGATGTGGGGCAGCACCAAATGTGGGCAGCCCAATTCCTGAATACAGGTCCCCGCCGCTGGATTTCGAGCGCGGGGCTGGGCACGATGGGCTATGGGGTTCCGGCGGCAATGGGGGCGAAGTTTGCCCTACCGGAAGAGGACGTGATCTGTGTGAGCGGTGACGCCAGCTTCCAGATGAACCTGCAAGAGTTGGCCACGATCGCCCAGTACGATGTCAACATCAAGATTGTGGTGATCAACAACGGTTGGCAAGGGATGGTCCGCCAATGGCAGCAAACCTTCTATGATGAGCGTTATGTGGCCTCCAACATGGAAGTGGGGATGCCGGATCTGGTGAAGTTGGGCGATGCCTTTGGCATTAAGGGGATGTCAATTTCCCAGCGGGATGAGTTGGCCCCGGCGATCGCGGAAATGTTGGCCCATCCGGGACCGGTGCTGTTGGATGTACGGGTCAAGAAGGATGAGAACTGTTACCCAATGGTGGCTCCTGGCAAGAATAATGCGGAAATGTTGGGCTTGCCGACCCCCCAACGGGATCTCGCGGCGGCGCCAGCAGAGGTTACCTGCCACAGTTGCGGGACGGTGAATCCCTCGGCGCATCAGTTCTGTCATGCCTGCGGGTCTAAGCTGTAACAACGTAGTCGGACAGGGCTAGGGGGTTGCCTTGCGTTCTCCTAGCCTGTCCTAACCAATCCGATCCCATTCATGGCTTCTTGGATAGCGACGAAGGCACCAGCCAACTCATGCAAGCCTTCTATCAACACCTCAAACCAACACCTCAAAGAAGGTCAAACCCGCGCCGAAGCCCTCCAATCCGCCCAACTCGCCCTCATCCGCAGTCATGACCAAGACGGTAACCCCTCTGGTCCCCCTTCATTCTCATCGGTAACGGCTGGTAAGGGCGATCGCCCATCACTCCTCAATAATCCACTCAGAAGCCCGATCGCCCAAGTCCAGGGGAATACTCACCGCCTTTCCCAGACGGGGCTTTTCACGGGTTTGCTGGATATAGGTCACCACCTGCTCCACACTACCCCAGGCTTGCAGATAACTGGCGATCGCGTTCAAGTGGGCTAAATAGTCCGCCTCACTGAGGGGGAACGACGCCTGCTCCAGGTAGCGCCACATCACCAGCACAAAAATCTTCCCCTGGGTCCGCCGCAGTCGAATGTCGTAGGAATACCCCCACTTCTGCAATAACAACTGGCGTAGATTTTCTCCAGTCATGGGATGCGCCTTCCCCCTCAAGCAAATACCCCACCGCAGTAC
>NZ_JBRCAD010000026.1:0-31846 GCF_053493415.1 Trichothermofontia sp.
ATCGCGGGCGGGGGGGTAGGAATGGGCCAGGCAGGGACCCTGAACGGTTAGGGGTAGGGACCTAGTCCCCGTAAGATTTGCGATTGAGCATCAGAATTTCAGAGGGTTAGCTTAGAATAGGGACAGACAATGTAAAATTTCGTAAATTTGCTGGTTCTGGCTCGCCCATGACTTCCGTCAAATCCCTTTTTTCCCCCGTTGAAGCCGACCTACAAGATCTGACAGACAATCTGAAGCGCCTGGTCGGTGCCCGCCATCCCATCCTGTATGCAGCGGCAGAGCATCTGTTTGGTGCGGGTGGCAAACGGCTGCGACCAGCGATCGTCCTGTTAATCTCGCGAGCAACCCTACCCAACCAGGCCATCAGTCCCCAGCACCAGCGCCTTGCAGAAATTACAGAGATGATCCACACGGCCAGTTTAGTCCATGATGATGTGGTGGACGAGGCGGAAATTCGTCGGGGGGTGCCAACGGTTAACCAGGGATTTGGGAATCGGATCGCGGTCTTAGCGGGGGATTTTCTCTTTGCCCAATCCTCCTGGTATTTGGCCAATCTCAATAACCTGGAGGTGGTCAAGCTCCTCTCGGAAGTGATTATGAACCTGGCGGAGGGGGAAATTCGCCAGGGGTTAAACCGCTTCGATGCCAGTCTTTCCCTAGAGGCGTATCTGGAGAAAAGCTACTACAAAACTGCCTCCCTCATTGCCAATAGTGCCAAGGCGGCTGCCCTTCTGAGCCAGGTGTCGCCCGCCCTTCAGGAAAATCTTTACTACTATGGGCGCTATTTGGGCCTAGCCTTTCAAATTGTCGATGACATTCTTGACTTTACGACCTCTGCTGAGGTCCTGGGGAAACCCTCAGGCTCGGATCTGCGCAGTGGCAATTTAACGGCCCCGGTCCTATTTGCCCTGGAGGAGCACCCCTTCCTGGAAACCTTGATTGAACGGGAGTTTGCGCAACCAGGCGATCTGGAACAGGCCCTCTCCCTGGTCTGTAATAGTCGCGGCATTGAGCGATCGCGGGAACTGGCGGCCCAGCATGCCAAAACCGCGATCGCTTACTTGGCTGACCTCCCGGCCAGCGAATCCCAGCAATGTCTCGTACAACTGGCCGAGTATACCCTGAGTCGGCTTTACTGATCCTGATATTTCCTGGGTCCTCTGGTCAGGCTCCCAACCCCCCGGGGGGAGCTTGCCTAACGCGCGGACCAGTCCGCTGTTAGGCGACGGTAGTCGTACTTGGGCGCACCCGGATGGCAGCCCACACAACCCGCTAGCGTAATGGGGCGTTGCAGGGGGACATTAGGATGTAAGGCGCGAAAATAGCGAGACTCCTGGAGGCGAAAGGGAATGGTTTCATCCGCTGCGTGGGGACGGGAAGACAGGAGCAGATAGTTCCACACCAGCAACCGCGCCGGATCAACGAGGGGAGTAAGCTGTTGTCCGTAGTGCTGGGAGTCCTGTAACAATTGCCGCCAGGTTTCAGTGGGTAAAACCGCTGGGGGAACCGCCACATGACAGCCTTGGCAAGTTTCGAGGTAGAGGTCTTGGCCCAGCCGATAGGCGGGGGGGGTGGGATCAACCGTCCCGATCGGCGGTAGGCTTTCCCAGGAGCGCTGCGGGGATTGTTGCACTTCCAGGGAAGGGATTGCCTGGGCAGTAACCCCCCCTGTCCCAGCACCCGGGGCATAAGGCGTCGTGGTTGCCCTGGCCAAACCCACTCCCAGCAGCAGGCTGCTGCCGAGGAGGCACAGAAGGGCCACCCAGGCCAGGAAACGCCGGGGGTAACGCCGTGATCGCTGGACTAAGCGATCGGCACAGGCATACCCCGTCCGGAGAACAGGCATGATCATAAACCTACCCCACCCGTGCGTAGGGACCCGGGGCTAGCGATCGTAGAGGAAGACCTTAGCCAGATCCCAAGCCAAACCGCCGCTCGTCCTAACTCAACCACGGGGATCGGTATAGACGCGATCGGCCACAGATCGTTCAGAGGGGGGGGTAGGAGGAGATGGCTCTGACGGGGTACGGTGGGTAAAAAATTTCGACATAACCTGTGGGGTATCCGTCGGATGAGCCAGATTGGCATCCCGTTTATCGTGACTGGCATAATTGGCAACCATTCCCAGAATGGGTAAATGAAACGTCTGCAATTGCTCTAAAGCCCTAGACGTTTTGGAGCGGTGAGTCGTTCCAATATCAACCACCATCACAATACCATCGGTGTAGTCAGCCAAAAAATGAGCATCCCGTGCATCTGTTAGGGCAGGTGCATCAAAGATCACCCAGTCATATTGGGTCTGGAGACGTTCGATCAGTAGACGCGTGCGGGGGGCCGCAAAGAGACGGGCGGCATTCAAGATCGGTGGGCCAGCCGTGAGAATCGATAAATTCTTCACCAAAGGGGAGGGTTGGATGGCTTGCTGAATCGCTTGCTTGCGCAGCCGACCGGTTAACAAGTTGCTCAAGCCGCGATGATTTTCCATCCCCAGCCGCAGGTGAATCTGCGCCGAATGCAAATTGGCATCCACCAGGAGGACCCGCTGGCCCGCCAGGGCTGCGGCCTGCGCCAGGTGTAGCGCAATAGTTGATTTGCCATCTCCCGTCGTCGGGGAAGCAATCACCATTGCCTTTAGGGGGGCTTGGGGCCGCAGGAAACGGAGGCTGGTATACAGAGCATCAAAGGCATCCAAAAAAGGTGCAAACGTACCACTACTATCTTCCAGTACCGATAGTTTGAGCAGGGATTGGGAAGTGAGGGGTTCGCGGCCCTTGTAGCGAGGAATAATACCCAGCATCGGCACCTTGGCCGCATCTTTGAGATCATCGGGTTCAAAGAAAACATTTTGCAGCTTTTCAAGACCAAGAGCCGCCGCTACCCCCAGGATCGCCCCCGCCATGAGACTCATCAAAATTAAGCGACTAGACTTGCTCCCCCCCTGAACCTCAGCGGCTTCGGGCTGGGTTAATTGCACCCAGGGAATTTGAGTTTGGGCACTTTCGAGCCGTAGGGCCTCCCGTTGGGTGAGGAGTTGGGTGCGGGTGCGGGTGGCAATATCCAGTTGCTGTTGTAACTCGGAATAGCGCCGCACAATCGCAGGCTGTTGCTGAATCAGGGGGACGAGTCCAGCCGCAGTTTGGTTTAATTGTTGCTCACGGGTCTCTAGTACGCGGATTTGGTTCAGGGTGGTAAACATTTGCTGGATTAAACCGAGGCGTAGACTATCCTGAAAAACCGCCGTGGGGGAAAGATTCGCCAGTTGTTCACTGGGAACCCCTAGGGTTTGCGCCAGTTGCTGTCTGAGCAGCATTTCCTGATTTTGCCGTTTACGCAAGAGGGCCTGGAACTCCAAACTTTCCGGACGCACCCGGGCGGCCTGGACAGCAATTTCCGCATCGGTTTCCGTTAGCTGGGTCAATAGACTCTGGTAACGAGGGTCTTGGCTCAAGACTGACGCAATCATCGCATCCCGTGGGTTTAAACCCAATTGACGCTGGAGCGCGGTAAAGAGCGCCCGTTGTTCCTGGAGTTCCTGGCGGGTTTGTAGCCTCTGAGCTTCAAGGTTACGGGCCTGTTCGAGCAGTTGTTCTCCCTGGGTTTCTGGGTTTAGGGCTGCTTGTTGTTCCCGTAATTGTTGGATTGCGGCCTGGAGTTGGGTAACCCGTTGCTGCACCGCTGGCAGTTGGGTGTCGATAAAGCGAATCCCTTCACCAATTAAGGTTGTTCGTTCCTCCAGGCTATAGCGCAGGAAGCGATCGGCGGCAGCATCCAGAACCACCTCCGTCAACTGGGGATCAGGGGACTGAAAGCTAACCTGGAGGATGCGGGTACCTTCGGTCCGAGGGCCGTCCTTGACACTGATCCGCTCAACCGTTAGGGATTCAAGTTGGTCCGCATGGAAATTGCTAAACAGGGGGTTGTCGGGGTAAGCCTGCTGAACGGCGGTAGCAATATCCACCATGAGATCTGGGCTTTTGAGAATCTGAATTTGGGTACTGTAGTCCAACGCATACAGGTCCTCGTTGGGAACCCCCCCGCCCGTCCGGGTTAAGGTTGTGGGTTGGACAATTCTGCCTTCAGTGGTGGCCGGCTCGACCAGCAGTTTAAAGCTGGCTGTATAGTTAGACTGCACCGATCGGGTACTCTGATACCAGGCTAAGCCGCCGAATAGACTGGTAGTAAGTAGGATTAGCCAGGCTTTACGGTAGCAGGTTCTCAGCAGGGGACGCAGGTTAAAGCCTTGGGCGTCAGCACTGGCATCAGCCTCCTCTATGCCATTTGCAGGAAGTGGGGGTTGCTCATTCCATTCCAAACGTCGCTCGGTCTCTTGCCTCAGGTTTGTACTATTGCCCTGCATTACCATCCCCCCACTTGACCTACTTGACACATCACCCAAGCACTTGTTTAGAGCCGACAGCCTGTACCCTGCTACTGGAAGCCTCGATTACGATTAATTGAGGCGGGCGCCGCCGCCTGCCTCACCCCCTGATGATTGTGTGGACACAGTTGTAAAACGTGATCTTTTTTGAGGTGCCCTATTTTTTATGATTGTCCAATTTGGGCCGAATGACCACTCCTTTAAACAAGCTTCACCCCATCTGACTCCCAAAAGGTTGTGAACCGGTTTCTTTGGCAATCATGCTCCCTCCCGTGTGTACCCTGGGCTTGTCCCCTGAATCTGCTCCCTAATTCTGTCCCTTAAAGTTGCTGGAATTCACAGGTGGGTGAGAGCAGGGGATCATCCGGCGCAAGGTTACGTTTACCGACCAGCCAATAGGTGGTCATTGGCCCCCGACCTTTGATTTCGATTTCGCCACGACATTCAAATTGGTAGCGATCGTGGAGGCGTTGATAGGTCGCTGCGGTGACCTGAATCTTGCCGGGAATGCCCTGGGATTCCATCCGACTGGCAATATTGACCGTATCCCCCCAAAGATCATAGGCAAATTTCTTCAGACCAATTACCCCGGCGACCACCGGCCCCGTATTCACGCCAATCCGCAGCTTGAAGGGTTCCTGGTTATCCCGGAGGAAGCAGGTGATCGCCTGTTGCATCGCTAGGGCCATATCGGCTACGGCTTCCGCATGATCATCGCGGTGAGCCGGTAGCCCCCCCACAGCCATATAGGCATCGCCGATCGTCTTAATTTTTTCCAACCCATAGCGCTCTGCCAGATGATCAAAGGTCGAAAAAATCTGATTCAGGATACGGACCAAGCGTACCGGCGTCACATTACTGGCCAAACCGGTAAAGTCCACAATATCGGCAAACAGGATAGTCGCCTGCTCAAACCGTTCCGCAATCAGGGTTTGATCCTGCTTTTGCTTCAGTTGCTCCGCGATCGGCTGGGGCAGGATGTTGAGCAATAACCGCTCTGACTTTTGCTGCTCTTGGCGCAGGGCTTCCTCCGATCGCTTGCGTTCAGTAATATTGCGGGCCACCCACACCACCATATTGTCATTCATGGGCGAGACATTGGCCGAGAACCAGGCCGTTGCCGGTGGCGGGGTTGTGGTGCCCTCAGGGTCGGTCGTGGGTGGGTGGGCAAAGCTACCCATCGGCATACTGTATTCCAGACTGTAGGTCGTCCCCGTCATCAACACCTGGCGAATATAGGTCAGGAAACATTGGGCCAAGTCCGGTGGCAACACCTCATGGACCGTGCGCCCGACCCGCTCCTCATGGGGATTGTAGGGCAGGGTGGAGTTAGTGGCGACCATTTTAAGATAGCGACCTTCCGCATCAAAGACGGCAATCACATCGGTCATGGCAGCGAACAGGGCACGGAGTTCGGCTTCGGAATTGCGCAGGGCCAGTTCCACCTGTCGCCGTTCGGCAATTTCCACCCGCAGGCGATGGTTCACTTCCCGCAGGGCAGCGGTGCGCTGCTCGACCCGTTCTTCCAAACGTTCATTGGCCTGTTGCAGAGCTATTTGGGCACGTTTGCGCTCGGTAATATCCTCGACGGTCCCTTCGTAGCAGAGGATTTGTCCCGTTGCATCGGTCACCACACGGGCATTTTCCGATATCCAAATGCGCTTACCATCGCGGCGGTACACCTCGGACTCAAAGTCGGTCACGGCCCCCTGAACCTGCATCAAGCGGGAAAATTCCATGCGCCGTTTGGGGTCAACGTAGAGCTGCTGCTCAATGTCGGTGAAATAGGCCATCAAGTCAGCAGGGCTTTCAAAGCCATACATGCGGGCTAGGGCCGGGTTGGCGCTGAGGTAGCGACCCTCAGGGGTGGTTTGGAAAATCCCTTCGATCGCATTCTCAAAAATGCCGCGATATTTTTCTTCCGCTTCCCGTAGGGCCGCCTCCATGCGCAGCCGCTCGGTGATATCAATACCGATGAAGAAGGCAGCTTTGCCCTCGTGGTATTTCTGGGTCACCATGAGGAAGTGATGCTGTTCTCCCCCCACGCGGGCAGAAATTTCCTGGGAGGTTTCCCAACTGGAACTGGCGAAAAAGTCGCGCACAAACTGGTTGAAATCATTGCTGCTGCCCAGGAAGCCGATCGGTTGTCCGATAAATGCCTCGCGGGACAGGCCAAACATTTCCGCTAAATAGCGGTTGACGCCCAAGTATTTCAACTCGTCGCTGATCCAGGAAACAAAGCCGGGGACTGCTTCTAGGATGGCTTCCAGTTGATCCTTGGTGGTGTGCAAAGCAGCTTCCGCCCGTCGGCGCTCGGTAATGTCGATGCCCACGGCAAAGGCAGAGTGTCCCTGGTTATATTTCTGGACAACTATCAGGAAATTGCGAATTTCACCATTAACGATCGCAGCAATTTCCCGGAACCCATCGGATTCGGGGCTGGCAAAAAACTCGCGCACAAATTCAGTAAAGTCATTACTGCTCCCTAAAAAGCCAATGTCTTGTCCCACAAAGGCTTCCCGGGGCAGGCCATAGAGTTCCGCCAGCCGCCGATTGACCCCCAAATACTGCTGATCTGCACTGATCCAGGAGACAATCCCCGGCACCGCCTCCAGGATCGCCTCCAGTTGCTCCTTGGAGTCCCGTAACTCGGCTTCCGCCCGCCGCCGTTCGGTGATGTCGATCCCCACCACAAAGGCCGCCTGCGCGTGATCGTACTTTTGGGCGACAATCACAAAATTGCGGCTCTCCCCATCAACCTGCGCCGTGATTTCCGCATAGGCATCCAACTCAGGCCGACGGAAAAAGTCGTCCATGAACTGCTCAAAATCAGGGCTGACACCGAGGAAGCCAATATCCCGACCCGCGAAGGCATCCCTAGGGAAGTGGAACATCTCGGCCAGTTGGCGATTTACCCCCAGGTACTTGCGATCGGCGCTCACCCAGGACACGATCCCCGGTACCGCCTCCAGGATCGCCTCTAGTTGCTCCTTGGCCCGCCGCAAATCGGTCTCAGCCCGCGATCGCTCCACAACCTCAGCCACCAGATCATCATGGGCCGCCTGGAGGGCCGTGGTCCGTTCCCTCACCCGACGTTCCAAGGCTGTATTAGCTTGCTCCAATTCAGCGTTGGCTTGCGCCAGTTCCCGATTGGCCCGTTCGAGTTCCTGATTGGCCTGGTGTAGGGCCATTTCTGCCCGTTTGCGGGGGGTAATGTCAATACACGAGCCTTCGTAGTACGGTTGGCCGTTGTGGGGATCGCGGCGGATGCGGACATATTCGGCCACCCAGATCGGTTGACCATCCCGGCGGCAGATTTGGCTTTCCCGTCCTAGGACTTCGCCGTGCATTGCCAAGTGCTGGGCGAGGTCTGGCCAAGCACGGGCATCCATGTAGAGTTGGGCGATCGTGGTTGTCCGTGCCAACAAGTCATCGGGGGAGTCGTAGCCCAGGAGACGCGCAAAGGCCGTATTCACCTGGCAGAGCTGACCCGCAGGCGTAGTTTGGTAGAACCCTTCAACCGCGTTATCGGGAATCTGGCAATAGGCCCCCAGGGGAGCAGCGGGGGTAAGGGCCTCCAATTCATCTAAACGCGCTCGGAGTGCAACTAACTCTGCCAGGAGTTGTTCTCTGGTTTTATCTTCGTCTCTCATGGATGTCATTAATTCCTGCCAGAATCCCTGAGCGCTTGCACCGGGAGCATTGGGTCCCTCCCGTGCCATTGTGCGGACGCGGTTGACACACTCGCTGTTGGCGTATGGGCCAACGCCGCCCCGGGTTTACCACCTGTGTTCCCCTATTATTGCGATTATGTGTCATCTTGGCTGACCTCAGCCACCCTGAGCCACGGGGGTGCCCCCAGGGAGCCATGGCTACGGACAAGGTTGCCCAAGCATAGGTACCTTTCCTAGTTATTCGTCAGGTTACCCCTAAGACAGGACAAATCTCGGAATTTGGCCCCAGAAAGACACCCGACCAGAAAAGGTTTACCAGCCGTTCTGACCGCTGCCATCGTTGCTAAAGACGTGCTCCAGTTCGCTAAGCACCAAAGCCAGGATTGCCATGAGCGATCGCTTCAGCGTCCGGCATAGGGTTCGCCGAGTAAGACGATCGAGCACTGAAGACTTTCGAGGACCTGGGTGGTGACATCACTCACGGCTAGGCCTGCGGCTGTGCGCCGTCGGACCGATCGCAGCACCACCATGTCATGGCCGAGGGCCGCCTTAAGGATGGCTTGAGCAATGTCGTCACTAGTGCGGGTGTACAGATCAACCGTGGCTTGGGAAGGAATGGCGGCATTGGCAGCCCCGAGTTCCGCCTCGAAAGCAGCAATGGCTGCGGGGGAAGTTTGGCGATCGCACACATGGAGCAAGGTAAGGTGGGCCTGGTTGGTATTGGCAAACAGGTGAGCAAAGCGGAGGGTCCGCAGTTCCGAGGCCGTCAGCGCTTTGATGGGCACGAGGATGCTTTGAATATTGATGGGTTCCTCCAATAACCGCATCACGGCCACCGGACAGTGGGCCGACCAAAAGACACTATCAATCACATTGCCAAAGAGCCGCGCCCGCAAGCCCAGCCGTGGACTCCAGCCCATGACAATCAGACTCGCCTCCTGTTCCCGGGCCGTACGACTAATCCCGTGGGCGATGTCATCATCAATGCGGACCAGGGGGGTGGCTTTCACCTGGAATTCGTGACTGACGGCGATCGCCCGTTGCAGGAGCTTATGGCTACGTTGCAGGGCAGCGTCCAATTCCGGCTCGTCCATGTGCATGTGGGCCTTAGCGATCGCGAGTGGGATCAATTCCCCCCCCTCGCTACGGGCCAGCAGCCCCCCCATTTCAATCAGGTAACGCTCGGTGGAGGGGTTATAGACGGGAACAACGACCCGATAGGCGTGACAGGCGTAGGCATCGGTCGTGAGGGCAGCACCGTCATCTAGTTCACGGGGCATTTCCAGCTCACCCGTGATCGGCACCTTGGGAACCGTCAAGGTACGCGCAAAGCGAGCCGTGAGGATAGGGCCTAAAATCGAAGTGACCAGCATCAGGACAATCACCGCTTTGAACACCGACGGCGCAATTAGCCCGACCTTCAAGGCCGCTAAGGCGGCGGCTAGGGTGGCGGCCACCTGGGGTAACGACAGGGACCACATGGTCAGCGTTTCGTTCCACTGATAGCCATAGCGGTATTTGATCACGAGGGCGGCCAGGAATTTGGTGCCGATTAACGTGGCGACGATCGCCAGGGTCAAGAGGCAGTCGGTGGTCAGGGTTTCCACAAAGCCGGATACCGACAGCAGCAACCCCATCCCGACAAAGAAAAAGGGAATAAAAAGGGTACTGCCGACGAACTTGATCTTTTCTTCTACGGGGCCGCGCCCGACCACATCGTTGACTGCTAACCCTGCCAGAAAGGCCCCCACAATTTGCTCAATATTGATCACCTGGGCACCGACGGAGGCGAGGAAAACCGCTACCAGGACAAACAGAAATTGATTACCCTCCTGATCGCCCGATCGCCGGAAAAATTCCCGCCCTGCCCAATCAAACCCCACCAGGACAAAGACAACATAAGCGGCGAGGGCCGCCAGTTGCGTCACAAGGCCCACGGTCGAAAACTCACCCACATGGATGGAGACGCAAATCGCTAAAATCAGTAGGGCCGCAATGTCAGTAATAATCGTGGCCCCCACAGTAATGGCCACGGCTTCCGTGCGGACCACTTCCAGACGGTTGACGATCGGGTAGGCCAGCAGGGTATGGGAGGCCAACAAGGACCCAATCAACACCGACGTATTCAGCCCCATACCAAACAGTTGCCCCACCAGCGTACCGCCGAGCAAGGGGATCAAAAAGGTTGCAATCCCAAAGCTGAGCGATCGCTCCCGGGTTTTGCGAAACTCCGCCAGATCAATTTCCATCCCCGCCACGAACATGAGATAGATTTTGCCAATGTCAGAGAGCAACTTCATCACATCAGAACTGGGGTCGAGCAGTTTCAGACCATCGGGTCCCAGGATCATGCCCGCAAACAATAAACCCACGAGTCCTGGCAGCCGAAACCGCTCAAAAATCGGTGGTAGGGTCAGGATCACCAGGAGTAAGATGGTGAAAGCAACCAGGGGGCTATCGGGCAGCCAGTTTGTTAGCTGTGCCATCGGTGCAAACCTTTAACAACGGGAGAGAAATCACGGCAGGGATCTTGCCCCGACGGGGCAGGCCCAGTTGGCAACCCCAGCAGCTTCTCATGTCCCCAACTATAGTGGACATCCACCCCACCCTGAAGACAGGGGGGAATTCCTAACTATCACGGTTACCCTAGTCTTGTCCTACGTCCGCAAGCCTCTCTGTTTTCGACTTACCCCCTGCTGTACCCAACGCAGTTTCCGGCGATGCGGAGCAAACGCCTTGGCACACAGCCGACCATCCGGTGCAGCAGCGATGCGGGTTCGGGCGTAGGATAGAAACGGGAGTTGTCGGCTTTTCCAGCTTTGACCTTAGGGCGGCTAACCGGTGAGGTGCAAAGCCCTCCTGGCAGAACAGGGTTCCAGACCCAAATTTTCGCTGCTGGTTGGGAGCGTTTATGTATTCAGGATCGTGAGGGCCAGGGAAGCGTATGAATCCAGACACGGAAATTGCCCGGTTGCGGGAACTGATGCCAGCCTCCGGACGAATGCATGCCAAACTGGTCAGTCGTCCGGAACAGCGATCGGTGCTGATGGTGCAATTGCCACCGCCGTGGCGGCAAACCCGCCTGATTAGTATTAATTTTGACCTATGGGGCCGCCTGCCTCGCCCGCAGCGAGATCTATTGCTCCTACGCGCCGTTGCCTGGACCCTGGGGGTTCGCTGGTTTAAGCCAGACCTTTACCAGGGGTTGATTGTGGCGGGTTTTGTGGGTGCGGTGGTCGAACTTGCCCAGGGAGATGCGGTGGGTATCCTGATGGCTGGCGGGCTGAGTACGATCGGGGTGGTGCAACTCTGGCGCAGCCAATCCCAAACGCAACGGGAGCTAGAGGCCGATGAAGCAGCGTTGCAAACTGCCCAACGGCGCGGGTATTCCACAGCGGATGCCGCCCGTCATTTGTTGGAGGGGATTGCGGCGATCGCGAATTTGGAAAATCGCCCTACGCTGAATTTTACGGAATTGCTGCGTTCGCAAAACCTGCGGGCGATCGCGGGGCTATCCACCGTCACCGTACCGGCAGCCGTGCGCCAAGAATAGATACCTTGCCATCGGGGCGTTGTTAATCCTGCGGCAAGCTACGTGAGCGGTAATGGTGGTGATACCATTGCCAGCGTTTGGCGATCGGCATTCGCCAGCCTGTGCCAAAGGCCCGATCGGTAATTTTCAAGCCGGGGGGGGCTTGCCGACGTTTGAACTCCGAGCGATCGACCAGGGTCACTACTTTTTGGACTAATGCCGCGTCGTACCCCGCTGCCACAATCTCCTCGAGGGATTGATGTTCCTGGAGCAAACGGGCCAGGATGTCATCAAGGATCGGGTAGGGCGGCAGCGAATCGGCATCGATCTGATCAGGACGCAATTCGGCACTGGGGGCCTTAGTCAGAATATTTTCGGGAATCACGGCCTGCCCCGGCCCTGGGTCACCCCCCCAGCCCCCCTGATTTAACCACTGACAGAGGGCATAGACTTGTAGCTTGGGCACATCGGCGATCGCAGCTAACCCGCCATCCATGTCACCGTAGAGGGTGCAATAGCCCACCGCCATTTCTGACTTGTTACCCGTTGAGAGCAACAAATGCCCTAATTTGTTGGAGATAGCCATCAATAACGTGCCCCGAATCCGGGATTGGATATTCTCCTCCGTGATATCTGGTGGCCGATCGCCAAAGACGGGGGCTAGGGCGCGATCGAACCCCTGCATCAGGTCTGCGATCGGCACTATCTGATGCTTAATTCCCAGGTTCTTAACCAACGCTAGGGCATCCCGCACCGAATGGTCCGAACTGTAGGGAGAGGGCATCAGCACCCCCAACACCCGATCGGGGCCGAGGGCCGCCACGGCGATCGCCGCCACTAGGGCTGAGTCAATCCCCCCACTCAGGCCCAGCACAATTTTGCTAAAGCCACATTTTCGAGCATAGTCCCGCACCCCCAATACCAACGCCTGCCAGATTTCTGCTGTCTCATGCACGGGGGCCGGGGCAATCGCCCCCGGCAACAAATCCCCTCGTTGGGGGTCAAACGTTAACTCTAGCCAATCCGTCCCAAAGGCAGCGGCCCGTCCGACTAACTGCCCGCACCGGTTCACCGCCACACTGCTGCCATCAAAAATCAGATCATCATTGCCCCCCACCTGGTTGGCATAGAGAATGGGCTGGTCGTAACGGCGGGCCAAATGCCCCAGCATCGCCTCACGGATCTTCTGCTTACCAACGGTATAGGGCGAAGCCGAGAGGTTAATGGTCAAATCCACCCCGATCGCCGCCAAATCAGCAATGGGATTATGTAAATACCGTCGCTGGCCCCAAAACTCTTCATCGTTCCACAGGTCCTCACAGATCGTTACGCCAATATTCAGGCCCTCGAGTTCAAAGCAGTTTGGGACCTGGCCCGCCGCGAAATAGCGGTCTTCGTCAAATACATCGTAGGTGGGCAATAGGCGCTTATGGAAGCGTTGCTGGATTTTCCCCGCCTGGAGCAGCGCCATGCTATTAAATAAGGGCTTACCCCCCGTTTGCTGGGCTTGGGGATTAGGTTCCACTGTCCCCACTAGGACGGTAAGGTGAGGCGGTAGCTCCTGGGCTAACGCTTGCAACGCGGCTTGGATTGCGGCAACAAAACTAGGATTTAGCAGCAAGTCTCTGGGGGGATAGCCGCAGAGGGATAGTTCCGGGGTAAGGAGAAGCTGCACCTGGCGATCGGCGGCCCGTTGCGCTGCCTGCACAATTTGCTGGGCATTACCGACCAGATCCCCGATCGTGGGATTTAATTGGGCGATCGCGATTTTCATCGGAAGATGGGGTCTGAAACCTCGTCCTTGAGGACAATTTTAGTATTAAATTCTAGTATTAAACTTTAGTTGGTCTTAAATTGTAGATGGTCAATGCCCCGCCCCGACAATGGAGACATCAAGCCTAACACCAAAGTTTACTGTTACGAGCAACGACAAAGCGAAATCAACAGACTGGGATAATGAGGCTAGGGCAATGGCCAGTTCACCGATTACGAAACCATCCTTAGCAACCCAGAGACCCATGCAGTCTTCCACTCAACCCTAGCCGTCCGATTGGGTGCAGGACTGGCTGAAGGCTTGCAGGCGATCGCGATCGCGTAATTCAATTTTGGGACCATTCACCGCGATTAAACCCTCACTACTGAGGCGGTAAAATGCCCTGGAAAGGGTTGCTGGAACTGTGCCTAGGATCGCCGCCAGTTGGCTTTTAGTTAAGTCTAAGGTGATCACGTGAGTAGGCGGGGAAGGGGGATGCGATCCTTCAACGTAGGCCTCACTGAGGTTGAGCAAATAGGTGGCTAACCGTTGTGGCACATCCTTAAAGGAGAGATCTTCAATCACCCTGGCTAAATGTCGGGAGTGTTGTGCAAGACTAATCAGCATATTGATCGTAATGTCAGGCGATTGACGGAGTAAATCTAGGAACAACTCCCTGGGAAAGAATAGCAATTCGGAAAACTCTAGTGCTGCTGCGGATGCAGGGAAAGGTTTACCATCTAGGGCAGCAATTTCGGCAAAGTTTTCACCCACCTCAAAAATATTCAGAATTTGTTCCTTGCCCGTTGGTGACATCTTAAAAACTTTGATGCGTCCTGTTTTAATGACGAAACAACCGGTAGCTTCACCCCCCTCCTGGAAAATCAGGTCACCTTTACTAAAAGTTTGTAGCTGGGTGATGTCCAGCAAGGACACCAGTTGCGATCGCGAAAGATCCCGAAACAGGAGCGTCGTGTGTAACCAACTCACCAATGCCGATTCATGAAGCATCGTTAATTCGCTACTAAGTTCTCACCAATTCCTAATGCCTATCGTTGCGCTGGGGCAAGGGCTTGTAATTTAGCCAGAGGTTTTTGCTCACAATGTAGATCACTTTCCAGGGGGGGCACCACTCCAGAGATCGGCAGGGGGAAACGGAATGGTGTCACCAGGCAGGAGGGTCACGTTGCTAATGGAGGTGACCGCGTTAGGCGTCGGTGGCGTTGGTTGTTGAATGACCATCCTGAGCTTTCCCATGTCTATACCTTCCAGTTTATGGGATGCCTGGGATGTTGCACCACTTGCTCCCCTAGACTACCGCTCCCCTGGACTACCTACCTTGCTTGATTGTCTAAGCTTCATCGCTGAGAACACCGGCAGCCCCGATCGTCGCCAAACGTAGTGGGGGGATTTACCACTGCATCGTTAGCCCCCTGTCTCAGGCCGGTCTCTCTGGCAGGGTATCCCTGTTTTCGGTACCTTGGTATTCCAGAATTAAGAATTTCTCAAGATCCCCTTTGACTTAAGTCAAGGCCTTATGAAGGCTATTGATCTACGCTTATTTGGCAAGTACATGATCAGGTGTTAATAGCGTTCTACAGGTAAGACGCATTCCCAAAGACGAACAAGGTATTCTCAAGCACTTGAGTATGTCGCAATTAGCGTTATTTACAGATATTTGTCAAAAACCGCAATCATGGCGAACCCAACCTTTGATATAGCTGTGGCAACCCGCGATCGCCCACGGCCCTTCAGCCTACCAGCTTGGCTGGTGCTGATTTGTATTGTCACTTTTACGGTTTTAATTGCAGCCGGGGCCGCAATTTACAAAAATGCCCCACCGACTCCCGCCACGGTAGTTTCACCCCAGCAAACCGTAATCCTAACCCAGGACAACATTCAACACGGCCAGGAAACCTATCTGGCGAGGGGCGGACAGCACATTGGCAGTGTGTGGGGACATGGGAGTTATCTGGCACCCGATTGGACGGCGGATGTGTTGCACCGTTGGGGCTTGGCCACCGCAGGTGTCTTGTATGATGGCGATGCCAACTTCGATCAGGCGGATTGGGAAGCCTTGTCAGAGAGCGATCGCGCCTTGCTACAGGTGGAGGTGCGCAACCAATTCAAGCCGAACCGCTATGATCCCGATACAGGGACTTTGACGCTAACCGCCGCCCAAACCCAGGGGTTGCAAAAGGTCTTTGCCGATTATCAAACCCTGTTGTCTAACGGTTCAGCGGTACATTCCATCCCCAGCGGTTGGTTTACCGATGCTACCGAAATTCGGGACGTGACAGCGTTCTTTGCCTGGACGGCTTGGGCCGCCGCCGCCCATCGTCCCAATGCGCCGTTTTCCTACACGGCTAACTTTCCCCATGACGACCTAATCGGCAACCAGGCACCGGGTCAGTTTTTGATCTGGTCGATCGTGTCGGTGATTGTGCTGATTGCCGCGATCGCCCTCTTCCTGTTCGTGTATCTCACCCAGGAAGATGCAGAAGACGTGCAGCCCGTGGCAGCGCGTCCGGCGATTCGCCTTGCTACCCCCAGCCAAAAGGTGACGACCCTGTTCTTTGGCGTGGCAATGGCCCTATTCTTCGTGCAAATCCTGATGGGCATGGTCACTGCCCACTATGCCGT
The DNA here is from genome assembly GCF_053493415.1 of Trichothermofontia sp. Lineage (NCBI taxonomy): Bacteria > Bacillati > Cyanobacteriota > Cyanophyceae > Leptolyngbyales > Trichocoleusaceae > Trichothermofontia > Trichothermofontia sp. The sequence goes on from NZ_JBRCAD010000026.1 coordinate 15,981, forward strand.
TGAAGGCGATGGCTTTTATGGCGTACCGATTCAACAATACCTCCCCTATGCCGCGTCACGCACCTGGCATTTGCAACTGGCCGTGTTCTGGATTGCGACCTGCTGGTTAGCAGCGGGATTGTACTTTGGCCCCCGCTTTGGCAAACACGAACCCAAGTTCCAAGCTTGGGGCAATGGGGGATTGTTAGCAGCACTCACCGTCGTCGTTCTCGGTTCCCTCGTCGGTGCCTGGGCGGGGGTACAAGGCTACTTGGGCGACAAAAGCTTTTGGTTTGGGCACCAGGGCTATGAGTATGTAGAACTGGGTCGCCTCTGGCAACTGTTGCTGATTGGCGGCATGGTGTTCTGGCTGTGGTTGATGTTCCGTGCCCTCAAACCGGCGCTGCAAGCGGAAGGCAGCAAAACGGGATTGAATCACTTTTTCCTCTACAGTGCGATTACAATTCCCCTGTTCTATGCATCCGGTTTGATGTATACCAACCATACGCCGCTGAGTATTGCGGAATACTGGCGCTGGTGGGTGGTGCATCTGTGGGTGGAAGGGTTCTTTGAGGTGTTTGCCACGGTGGCGATCGCCTACCTGTGTAGCGAACTCGGTTTCCTCAAGCGGTCCTCCGCCTTGCGCGCGACCTATCTGACCACGATTCTCTATCTCGGTAGCGGCGTGATTGGTACGCTGCATCACCTGTACTTTGCCGGAACGCCCGTGTTTATTACCGCAATGGGGTCGGTGGCGTCGGCGCTGGAAGTGGTGCCCCTGACCCTGATTGGCTTTGAGGTGGTGAAGTCCCTGAAGCTCTCCCAGGCAGCCCAAGGGTTCTATCGGATGCCGCTGCAGTTTTTCATTGCGACTTGTTTTTGGAACTTGGTCGGGGCGGGCGTGTTTGGGTTCTTAATCAATCCGCCGATCGTCCTCTACTACTCCCAGGGTCTGAATACGACGCCAATCCATGCCCACTCGGCCTTGTACGGGGTATACGGTTCGCTGGCGATCGCCCTGATGCTATTTGCCCTGCGGGAGATTACACCCGATCGCGCCTGGGATGAGAAAAACCTCAACTTCTCCTTCTGGTGGATCAACGCCGGACTGGTGGTGATGATGGTATGTGGGTTGATTCCCAACGGCTTCTATCAACTGGTGCAATCGGTGAATCACGGCACCTGGTACGCCCGCAGCGCCGAGGTGATCAGTTCCCCCTGGATGCAGTGGACCGTGTGGCTCCGCATTCCGGGCGACATCATCTTCACCGTAGGCGCAATGATGCTGGTCTACTGTGTCGGGCGATCGGTGGTGGGGATTTTCCAGCAACCGACCCAGGCTCAGCCAGATGAGTCCTTACCAGCGTCGCCATCCATTCGTTAACCGTCAATTTGCCCCATAAATTAGCGCTACCATGACCCCAGCATCCAGTAAAAGGAGAACACATGACGACTTTATTTGAAAAACTCGGTGGTGCGGCTGCGGTTGACTTAGCCGTTGATAAGTTCTACGAGCGTGTCTTGCAAGATGACCGCATCAAGCACTTCTTTGCCAATATCGATATGGCCAAGCAACGGCAACATCAGAAGGATTTTCTCACCTATGCCTTTGGCGGCACCGACAAATACAACGGTCGCTATATGCGAGAGGCCCACAAAGCATTAGTCGAGCAGCAGGGCTTGAATGGTGAACACTTTGATGCGGTCGCTGAAAACCTGATGGAAACCTTGAAAGAGATTGGGGTTTCTGAAGAACTGCGAGCAGAAGTGGCCGCGATCGCCGCTGCACCGCAACACAAAAAAGATGTTTTGAATCAGTAAGGCTCCATCTGGAATGCTCGATGCCCCGGTGCGTTGGGCATTCCAGTTCCTTACTCGCCACGCACCTGATGAAGGAAGAGCAAATCCTGTTGCTGATGATTCGGCAATTGGCAACCAGCGGCACCGTGGCCAATCCAATGCACCGCCTGGCATTTGAACACATTGTGGGCCTCACCACCCTGGCCGTGCTGTTTGTCGTGCTGGGAGCAGGTTCGCCTGGGTGGCCTGAGCTAAGCCACTGCCCAGCACGGGATTGCATCGCAGATGCATCCCGTCCTTTCCACGCAGAACCCCCAAAAATCAATCACCCTGTCTGGTTTTTCACACGGGTTAACGCTGGTGGTGACCCAGGCTGAGGCCCAAGCAGCAACGACGATCGCGCCATAATGGGTCATAGCCTGCACATACCGCCCGATCGCTGATGTCTCCGACCCATCCTGACTTAAGCTACGAACCCCTGATCCGCCTGGGCTGCTTCTTTGGCGTACTGATCCTGATGGCCCGCTGGGAAGTCGTGGCCCCCTGTCGCCCCCTGCTCGCTCCCAAACTCCAGCGCTGGGGGAGCAACCTGGGCTTGGTGGTCCTGAATACCGTCCTCCTGCGCACCCTATTCCCCTTGACCGCCGTTAATCTGGCGGCGATCGCGACAGAACGCGGTTGGGGCATCTTGCCCTGGCTCGCACTGCCCCTGTGGTTGGGGGTGGTCTTATCGGTCGTGGTGTTAGATTTGCTTATCTATGGACAACATGTGCTGTTTCACTTCTGGCCACCCCTCTGGCGTTTGCACAAAGTTCACCATGCCGATCGCGACCTTGATGTGACCACGGGGTTGCGGTTTCATCCCCTGGAAATTTTGCTGTCAATGGGAATTAAATGGGCCGCGATCGTCCTGTTAGGAACCCCCACCCTGGCGGTGATCATTTTTGAAATTTTGCTCAATGCCACCGCGATGTTTAATCATGGCAATGTGAGCTTACCTAGGGAGATCGATCGCGTTCTCCGGTGGGTGATGGTTACCCCCGATATGCACCGGGTACATCATTCGGTCATGCCCCAGGAAACCAATAGCAATCTTGGCTTTAATCTGCCCTGGTGGGACTACCTATTTGGCACCTACCGCGATCGACCCGCCTTGGGAGATCAAGACATGACGATCGGGTTATCGGACTATCAACAAGATTGGCGAGTCATTCAACTGTCCTGGCTGTTGTTGCTGCCCTTCCGTAGCCCCCCCCATTCTGATGAGCTAGTGTGAAACTGTGCTCCCCTAGTGCAGCAACTCATCAATTGCACATGGTTTGTAGGGCAGGCTTTACAGCCGTTCCCTCTCTAATGAAGTACGGTCAAGCCTGGTCAACAAGGGGCTTAAGCCCCTTGTCTGTACCTCACCAAGTATGGCAGTGCTGTAGCCCGTTACGACTAAAGTCGTTACTACGAACATTGCAAAATTTATTATGTGGTTTACTAACCTAGATCCCCTAGCCTATGGCGATGGCCAGTGGTTATAACCCGTCTAATTCGCAACCCTAAGCCGTGCACCGTAACACCATGCGCAAACGAAGGCCCTTCCCCATGTCCCAGTTTCCTAATCCTGCTGCGTCCTTGCGTGTATTTATCAGCACGGGGGAGGTGTCTGGCGACCTCCAGGGTGCCCTATTGGTAACCGCCCTGCGGCAACAAGCAGCAGCCAGGGGGGGTGAAATCGAGATTCTGGCAACGGGAGGCGAACGGATGGCCCAAGCGGGAGCAAAGCTGTTAGCCAACACCAGCGCAATCGGCTCGGTGGGTATTCTGGAATCCCTGCCCTTTGTATTACCGACCCTGCGCGCTCAACGTCGGGTTCTGGCTACGCTTCAGGAATCCCCACCCGACGTGGTGGTGTTGATCGACTACTTGGGGCCGAATTTGGGCATGGGTCGGGCGATCCGGAAACACTTTCCAGGCGTTCCAATCGCCTACTACATTGCCCCCCAAGAATGGGTCTGGTCCCTAGGGGATGGCAATACCACCACCATTGTTAACTTCACCGATCGCCTCCTAGCCGTCTTCCCAGAAGAAGCCCGCTACTACGAACGCAAGGGAGCCAACGTCACCTGGGTGGGGCATCCCCTCCTCGATCGCCTGTCCAGTTTTCCCAGCCGCGCCGCCGCCCGTGCTGAACTAGGCATTGCCGATGATCACCCCCTGATTGCCCTCCTCCCCGCCTCCCGTCCCCAGGAAGTGCGCTATTTGCTACCCGTGATGTTTGCTGCCGCCCAACAGGTGCAGTCCGCCCTGAACGAAACACCCGGCCATCCCTCTTCTCCCGGCTCCCGGCTCCCTTCTCCCTTCTCCTCTCCCCTTTTCTGGATACCCCTATCCTTAGAACGCTACCGTCCGGCCATCGAAGCCGCGATCGCCCAGTATGGTCTCCGGGCCACGGTACGATCGGGCCAAACGGAAACAATCCTGGCGGCGGCGGATCTAGCGATTACCAAGTCGGGAACGGTCAACCTGGAGTTAGCTCTGCTAGAGGTGCCCCAGGTGGTGTTGTACCGGGTTAGTCCGGTGACAGCGTGGGTAGCACGTCATCTGTTGCGGTTTTCAATTCCCTTTATGTCGCCGCCGAATTTAGTGGAAATGAAACCGATCGTGCCGGAATTCCTCCAGGATCAGGCCACGCCTGACGCGATCGCCCAGGCAAGCCTTGATTTACTGCTCAACCCGGAACGCCGACAACAGATGCAGGCCGACTATCGGCAACTGCGATCGGCGCTGGGGGAAGGGGGCGTGTGCGATCGGGTTGCCCAAGTGATTTGGGATCTGGCGACAACCTAGCCCCGTGCCCTCGGAAAATCATGGCCATAGGCTTCCACACAGCGAACAAAGATCTCGACGCCCATACTGAGGACACTTTCGTCAAAGTCAAAGCGGGGATGATGGTGGGGATAGGTGAGACCCTGTTCCAGGTTGGCCGACCCTAAAAAGAAATAACAGCCTGGGACCGCTTGCAGGAAAAAGGCCATGTCTTCAGCCGCCATTGTCTGGCACTCCGGCACCACACCCGCCTCGGTTTCCACCACTTGCGCCGCCACCGATCGCACCAGATCAGCGATTTGGGCATCATTGATCAGGGGTGGATACTGATCCCAATAGGTGAGGTCATAGCTCGCACCGTGGCACTGGCAGACCCCCTTCATGATGCTGTCGATCCGCTGATGGAAAAACCCCTCAAAGGCGGGGTTAAAGTACCGAATCGTACCGCTGATATGGGCTGAATCGGCAATGACATTGTGGGCACTCCCGGCATGAAATTCCCCGATCGTGACCACCGCCGATTCTAGGGGATTGACATTACGGGCAACGATCGTTTGTAGAGCATTGATAATCTGGGCACCAACGACGATGGCATCAATTGTTTGGTGAGGGATAGCCCCATGTCCCCCCTTCCCCTTAATCGTGCAGTGGAAGGTTTCGACCCCAGCCATTTGGGCACCGGCCCGTACCCCAACCGTGCCCAAGGGCAGGTTATTCCACAGGTGCAAACCAATAATATTGTCCACATGGGGATTTTCCAGCACCCCCGCCTCAATCATGGGTTTCGCCCCCCCAGGTCCCTCCTCAGCCGGTTGGAAAATGAATTTCACAGTACCCGCAAAGTCAGCCCGGTGTTGCGCTAGGTAATAGGCCGCCCCTAGGGCGATCGCCATGTGACCATCATGGCCGCAGGCGTGCATCACCCCCTCCCGTTGGGAGCGATAGGGCACCTCGTTTAGTTCCTGGATGGGCAAACCATCCATATCGGCCCGGATGGCGAGAACCGGTCCGGGTTGACTACCGGCGATCGTGGCGACAATCCCCGTTTTAGCAATTCCCGTTTGGTGCTCAATGCCCCAGGCTTCCAGGCAGTGGGCAATCAACGCAGCCGTTTGCTCCTCGCGAAATCCGAGTTCAGGGTATTGGTGCAGTTGGCGTCGCCAGGTAACCAGTTGCGGCTGCAACTCGCGAATGGCAGGCCGGATCTGGGTCGCGACGTGTGGTGCGATTCGCATTGCGTTCGCGGAGCCTCCCGCAAGCAGTGTCCCTGCGGGCATCGGTATAGCAGATAAAGACATAGTTGTTAATGGTCAAGTTTGATCGATAAATGGCCTTGGCATGGATCTTGGCCATACCCACCCTGGTATCTCCCCTAATAGCTATCTTGCTCATTGTTGGTAGCAGATCGCAACTGGGCCATCGTTTTTTGCGCGAGGTCAGTGGTTGCGGCCAAGCGGACGGCAGACCGGGGATGGCGGACGGATAACGAGGTATCCGTGGGTTCGGTGTGGGTGAATCGCCCAATGCTATGGTGTTAGAGACTGAGACAGATGGCAAACCTGTGACCGATACTGAACTCGCTAAGCGCCTCCAGGGCATTAACTTGTATCTAATTGGGATGATGGGGGCTGGTAAAAGTACCGTGGGGCACCTGCTTGCCCAGCATCTCGAATACCGTTTTTTTGATACCGATATTCTGATTGAGCGCGTGAAACAGCAGCCCATCACAGAAATCTTCCAGCAGGAGGGGGAAGCCAGTTTCCGGGCGCTAGAAACCCAAGTTTTGGCCCAGTTAAGCGCCTATACGCGATCGGTGGTGGCGACGGGCGGTGGCATTGTCCTAGCGCAGCACAACTGGAGCTATCTTCAGGGAGGCCTGGTAATTTGGCTGGATGTGCCGATCGCCGAATTAGCCCAACGCCTGGAAGCGGACACAACCCGGCCTTTGCTCACCAATGGCACTAATCCCGTGGCTAAGCTGCAAAGCCTTTTCGAGGCGCGATCGCACCTCTACGCCCAAGCGGATTTGCACATTCCCATCACGCCACCAGCGACCCCGGAGGCGATCGCTGCTCACGTCCTAGCCCAAATCCCCACGGTCCTCAAACCCCTCGAGTAGATCGACCGTCGCCACCATCGACTAGGGGGAAGGCTTGTCTGGCGACCCGGCCCCCCGCCCTCGCGCCGTGCGTACCCACTGGGATTGGGGACGAATCAAAAAGGCCACGTACAGCGGAATTTTCCAGAGGATATAGAGTGGAATCGCGAGCAATAGCGTCAACGAAACCTGATCGCGGGCAAATCCCAACCAGGCCATTAAGATAGCCAGGGTCAGCATCCCCCCCGCGATCGCTAGGCCCAGGGTGGGTAGCCCACCCATAATGCCCAGGCCCCGCGTCCCAACAGCCAAGATAAAAGCCCCCAACCAAAGCAACACTAACAGGGAGAGGGGGGGCACACTCAGATCCAACGCCAGGGCTAAGAGATCGAGTCGTCGTTGACGTAGGGCTTCCCGTACAAGCCGAGGCACCTGCTGACGGATCGTTTGTAGGTGCCCATGTTCCCAACGGGTGCGTTGACTGGTGGCAGCGCGTTGCTGCTGGGGGAGGATACTGGTGACCCTAGCCTGGGGACAAAATTGGGGTGGATAGCCAGCGATCGCCGCGTCTACAGAAAGTTGCATATCTTCCACAAGGTGATCACCCACCCATGCAACCTGCTGAAGAACGGCCCACGGAAAGCCCATCCCCGTCCCCGTCAGAACGCAGGGTAGGCCCAATCGCCGTAGGCCCAGGGGTCGCACCCAATTTTTCACGGTAAATGCCAGGGCGGAAATACTGTCCTTAGGACTGGGTTCGGGGGGGGGAGCCATTAAGTATCGCGCTTGCACCGGACACCCCGTCATCATTGCCTGCTGGGCGATTGCCGCCAAGCCGCCCGGCGCGACCCAACAGTCCGCATCCACAATAATCACCACATCTGGCGGCTGGGGCGCTAACAACTGGAGGCCATGCTGGAGGGCATACCCCTTGCCCCGTTGCTCCGCATTGAACCGCTCAGTAACCATAACCCCGGTGGAGCGCGCGATCGCGGCGGTCTCATCTTCACAATTATCAGCAATCACGACCAGACGATCCGGCGGGGTGAGTTGAGGACCTAAAGCCCGTAAAGTGGACTCGATCCCCAAGGCTTCATTGTGGGCCGGGATCAAAACCGCGATCGTGGGGGGGGGATCTAACCCGGCCTCTGACTGGGGTTTCTGGCTAGGAAACAGCGCCAGTAAGCATTCCAGCAAAAGAACCGTAATGGGAATCAGGAGGACGATCGCCAACGCGCCGAGCAGCAATGTGAGGGTGAGGGAAACCAAGTGCATAGGGCAGCCGGAATTGGGAACAGCAACGTTTACAGTGACGGATTAAAAGTTTGTAGTGACGACTTTAGTCGTCAAAGCAGCCGTATCTAGACTTTGCCAACAGCTTCTTAAGCATGGCTCAGGAAGCACGAGCCTGACCAGCCAGGATCGGTCGATCGTCCAGTGACCTGATGATCCAGAACTAGGATGCAAAGAGTTGGGCTAACCGACTGGCGGCGATCGCGGTATCGTGCTGTTGCTTCACCACCTGGGAACCCGCTTTGCCCATATCTCCCAAGCGAGCGGTGGGCAGGGTAAGGGCCTGCTGCATGGCCGCAACCAGATCCGGAACCGAACCGGCTGGGACCAGCCAACCATTAACACTAGGGATAACCAATTCCGGAATCCCGGCAATATAGGTACTGATCACGGGACGACCGAGGGCCAAAGCTTCCATAATCACCACGGGTAAACCTTCGGCAAAGCTAGGAAGCACTAGAGCGCGTGCGGCGAGTAGGGCTGCCTGCACCTGATCCCCACTGGCCCAACCCGTAATATGCAGGCGATCGTCCAGCCGATACTGGCTAATTAAGTCGGTTAATTCCGACCGTAATGGCCCATCTCCGACCAGGGTTAGTTGGAAATCAACCCCCGCTTGCGCAAGTTGCTGGGCAGCATACACCAACAATAACTGCCCCTTCTGTTCGCACAGACGGCCAACACAAACGAGGTGGGGGCGATCGGGAATCGGCGTTGGCGTCGCCGTAAGAAATTGTTGATCTACCCCACAGTGAACCACCTGAATTTTGGACCACTGTTCATAGGGACACCACCGATACAGTTGACTGCGGCCAAAGGAACTGACTGCCACCACAAATCGTGCCTGAGCAATTTTAAGCGTCAGCGATAAGCTCACGGGCTTATCAAACTCCTCCGGGCCATGTACCGTAAAACTATAGGGAGGTCCCCCCAATGCCTGACACAGGAGGGCGACGGTGGTTGAGTTCGTACCAAAGTGGGCGTGAACATGGGTAATCTGGTCTGCTTGGAACCAACGCAGCAGAACACACGCTTCAGCTAGATAAATGAGGTGGTATAAAACATTTTTTTCGGCCCGTTGGCTCAGTTTTAAGGCCAGAATTAGGGCTTGGAGGTAGCGATGGGGACGTGACAGTACCACCCTGAAACAATGGATCAATAGCCCGATCATGCCCACGCTTAACACCACTTTGGTTTTGGCTAATTCAGCCACATCCGCCGGATCAACCAACGTTTCTTGACAGGGACGAATCGTAAAGCGACTGACTCGAATACCCGTCGCTTCCAGACTCAGAATTTCCCGCCGAATAAAGCTATGGCTAACCTTCGGATATTGATTAATGAGATAGGCGATCGTCATGATTTAGGCATGGAGACTGGCAAGATCAGCCCCTAGCCAACCGTAAAAGGCTTGCTGCTGGGCGGGGGTAGGGTTATCAACGGCCACAATTTGGTATTGTTTAGGCTGGGGGTTGGCCAGAATCGCAGTTGTCGTATAAAGTTCATCCTGCTGAAATACCGTGAGTTGAATGGCTGTCCCAGGGGCGTATTGCTTGAGCCGTTCCCCCCATTTTTCCACTGTTACCCGTATCCCATTGAGGGCAAGTAATTCATCACCCGGGTTGAGACCCGCTTGCTCAGCCGGTGATCCGACTTCAACGGTTTGAATCTTCTCCTTACCTGCCTCGGATTTGAGGGTAATCCCCAGGTAAGGTTCCGCGTTCATTTCTACCTGTAAACGCAGGCCAAAGGGTTGGAGATACTCATCAAACGGTAGTTCTACGGTGCCATCGATAAAGTCCGCAAAGAAGCGATCGAGGGGCACCCCAGCCACGGATTCAATCACGGCTTGTAATTCCTCTGGGGTATACCCAATCTCCAGTTGTCCAAAGGTTTGCCACAGTTGGCGCAGCACATCATCCAGCGATCGCTGGTTATTATGGCGCGATCGAATCAAGAGATCCAACAACAGCGTCACCAGTTCCCCTTTGAGATAATAGGAAACCCGACAATTGGCGCTATTGGCATCGGGGCGATAAAGCTTAATCCAGGTGTCAAAACTCGATTCGCTCAGGGGTTGCACCCGGCGGCCTGGGGTTTGCTGCAACCGAGTGATGTCTTTGCTGTAGGCCGCAAGGCAGGTCTTGGCATTGTAGAGGCCCGCCCGCACGGGAAGCAGAATATCGTAGTAGCTCGTGGTGCCTTCCGCGAACCAGAGGGAGGGGGTATAGTTCTCTGCCGTGTAGTCAAAGGTTTCCAGTGCCTTGGGGCGGATGCGCTTGACGTTCCACAGGTGGAAAAATTCATGGGCCACCAGTTGTAGGAAGCGATTGTACTCATCCTGGGGTTGGAAGCCAAAGCGGGGATAAATCAGCGAACAGGCGTTTTTATGCTCTAAGCCTCCGTAGCTATTGGCCGATAGATGGAGCAGGAACAGATAGCGATCGTAGGGCAGGCCCCCAAATAGATCAGCTTCCACCTGGATAATCTTGGCCATATCGGCCTGGATGTGTTCAGGATTGCTATTGCCCAGATCCCCCCAGATGACCAAATCGTGAGGTTTACCGAGAACGGTGAAGGTTTGGTGTTGATGGGGGCCAATCTCAAAGGGGCTGTCCACGAGGGTGTCAAAATCCGGGGCGATAAAGGTATTCACCCGATCGCTGTCCGGGGGGAGGGGGGTTGCGACCCGCCAGGTGGGATGGGGGGGGACGATCGTCACCGCGATCGGTGTTTTTTCCCAGCCAGGACTGTAGAAGAAGAGGGCCGCCCCGTTGAAATAACCGTGGGTGCGATCGAGGTGATTGGTCCGCACGGTCAGGTCATTGGCAAATACACGATAGCGAACCCGCACCCCCGCTGCCGGTGTCGTCGTGATGCGCCAGTGATTTTTGCTGACTTTTTGCCACGGGAGAGGCGTACCCTCCTCCGTGGCCGCCGTCAATTCCTGCACATGGCGGGCATATTCCCGGATCAAGTAGGAACCGGGTGTCCATACCGGCATGACGAGATCGAGTGTTGTTTGCGACCAGTGCGCTAAATGCAACTCAACCTCAAACAGGTGCGATTGGGGTTGGGGCATTGCCACCTGATAGGACCAGGTGCGGGCCGGTGGGGTCGAAGCTGGAGCGGGATGGACAGTAGCTTGAGTCACAATCAGCAACAGGGAAAGGGGTCATACCCCGTGATCGTATCAAGATCCCGGTTCAATTGCCGTACACAAATCTTGACCGGGGCGCTGGGGAATTCAAAATTCAAAATTCAAAATCTGAGGAGTGGCTCAAGGGGGCTGACTGGCGAGACGCCTACCCCACAGCCTTGAAGAGACCCCGATTTAGGGTGAGAGGGGGAAGCTCCCCAGAACTGGGCAGGACAGATACCGAAAATCCGTAATAATGGAGGCGGTTCTTGAAGGATGTTCAGGATACTGGGTTATGCCTAGGCATCCGTCCCCATCCGTGTACCTGTGTATCTGTAATAAGTATCTGGGAGTAGCCCCGATCGGTGTGAGGCCCACTGGCAAAGAGGAGACTATGGACGATTTACCCCAATTGAATGGATTAGCGACGGTTGTACTGTTAGTCAACGGCCAGCCGATTACGATCGCAATCAATGGCAACGAGGCCCCGATTACCGCCGGTAACTATGTCGATCTGGTGGAGCGGGGTATCTACGACGGTGTGATGTTCCACCGCGTTGTACGGGAACCGACGCCGTTTGTCGTCCAGGGGGGTGATCCGCGCAGCCAAGACCCCAGTATTCCCGCCAACCAGTTGGGTACGGGCGGATTCATCGATCCTGCAACAGGCCAGCGCCGCAATATTCCCCTAGAAATTAAGCCCGTTGGTGCAGATGCCCCCATCTATGGCCAAACCTTTGCCGCCGCCGGGATCACCGCCCCCCCCGTTCTGCCCCACACCCAGGGCGCTGTCGCGATGGCCCGTGCCGTCCTCCCGGATTCCGGGTCGTCCCAATTTTACTTTGCCCTCCAAGATCTCCCCGCTTTGGATGGGAGTTACGCTGTATTTGGTTATGTTACTTCGGGTTTTGAGGTGGTCAATCGCGTGCAACAGGGCGATCGCATTCAGGTCGCCCGGATCACCGATGGCATTATCCCCGGTCGCGAGTCGGCCTTGCTAGATGCGGGACGGCTTAATACCTTTACCAATGCCATGAACCGGACTGCCGTGTTGGGGGGTGGCCCTAATTTCACCCAGGGGGAGGATAGCCTGACGCTGACCCCGGCCAGTGATGCTAACCTGCGGGGTGCCCGTGCCCTGAATGGGAATGATCTGGTCACTGGTTCCAGTGGGAATGATGTGGTCCAGGGAAACCAGGGCAATGACACCCTCACCGGGTTGGGAGGCGATGACTTCCTACGCGGCGGCAAGGGGAATGATCTCCTCCTCGGTGGCGAAGGCAATGACACGCTCATCGGCGATCGTGGCACAGATACGCTGACGGGGGGACCGGGCAATGACACCTTTATCTTCCGGGTTGAAGCCACCAATGGGCCGGCTATTACCCTAGCCGATCAGGTAACGGATTTTGGCAGCGGTGATCGGATCGCGATCGCGGGGGATTTGGGCCTCAGTGACCTGCGCTTCCAGCAGGTGGGCAGTGATGCGGTAATTGCCCTGGCATCGGGGGATATTTTGGGTGTGATTCTCGGCAGTAGTCCAGCCAGTGTCCAGGCGGCCACCACGGTTATTCCTTTGAGTGATTCGATCCTCGATATCGGCTAGGTCAAGACGTTGTCGTCTGCACCCAGCGAAATGTGAGGTTGAGGCGGGGGCCGATGGCCTTCGCCGTTTTGGGAACCGCATGTTGCCAATAGTGCTGGGTGGCCCCGGCCATGATCAGTAGACTGCCGTGGGACAGCCATAGTTTAACCTTGGCATCAGAGCGCGATCGATGGCGTAGACAAAAACGACGACTGGCGCCCAAGCTCAGGGAAGCAATGACCGGATTCACCCCCAACTCTGGCTCATCATCACTGTGCCAACCCATACTGTCCTGCCCATCCCGATAGTAGTTCAGCAAGACGCTGTTAAAGGGGGCAGCAGCTAGGGCCTCAACCTGGGTTTTCAGCGATATCAGCGTTTCGGTCCAGGGAAGAGGATGTAACAATAGACCCGAATAGCGATAGGTTTTACCGGTATCACCGTACCAGGCAATCAACCGAGGTTGCTGATAGCGTTTGCCGAAGAGGGTAATCGATTCCTGCCGCCAGGGCGTCTTGGCCAACAGACAGTTGAAGGCACGATCGGCCGCCGCTGCGGGCAGACAGGGCGCATAGAGGGATAACTTCCCATCCGGGATAGCCATCTGGGTCAGTTGGGACGGGGGAGCAAACAAACTATCTGGCTCCAGTGGGGGGAATGGCTGCATGGTAATGGGGAGCGTTGGGGTGAGGAGGGGTAGAACCGGCGGGGAAATCTGAGCGCACGATCGCCCAGGTTCGTTAAACTAGGGTAGGCAGAATCATACCGCTACCAGAAAACCATTACCAGAAAACAGCCGCCGTTCAGTGTCTCTATATCTGTTTAGTTGCAAAATGGCCTCCCATTCTAGCAAGCATGATTAAGAGGCTACTCCTAATTAATATAGGAGGGGGCAGTTAACATACCCCAAGCAACGAGACAACATGGGTTGTGAGCGCAAAACTTATATTTTTCTAGGTGCTTAAGGTTTAATAAAAATGGTGGCCACCTAGGTCATGGGAGTAACGTTTATTGATCACGGATAAACGATTAATCACGGATAATGGGACACCCTTAAAACAAGGATCAGATTGAATGTTAACTAAAACCCGATCGCTCAAAATTCCCCTCCGGCTGTTCCTTGTCATCCCCTTTATCTTACAAGTAACAGCAATCGTCGGATTGATCGGCTACCTCTCCTTTCGTAACGGTCAGCAGGCTGTCAACAACATTGCTGCCCAGCTTCGCCAGGAATTAGCTGTGCGAATTCAGCAAAAGCTAACTGAATTCTTAGCGGTCCCTCCCCTCATTCTAAAACTAACTTTGAATGATATTGAGTTAGGCAACCTGGATGTCAATGATTTTGATCAACTCAAGCAGTATTTTCTCCAGCAGCAGCAAATTTTTGATCATGTCGTTACCTTCTATGGTAGTGAAGCCGAGGAGTTTATTGGGGTGGGTGAGATGCAACCCAACTCCTTACAAATGATGCGATCGGGGCGATCGACCAACAATATCATTCGCTTCTATACCCTTGATTCCCAGGGAAATCCCTTGAAATTAGTCCAGGAGACACCCAACTTTATTATTAAAGAACGTCCCTGATACCCTGCGGCATTGAAGGCTGGTAAACCGGTTTGGGGGGAAATTTTTACCTATCATGCCTATCCCCAGGTCACCCTGCCCTCTAGTGTTCCGGTTTGGGATGCGAACGGTCAGCTTATGGGGGTTTTGGGAAACAATATCTTTTTGACGAGTATCAGTGACTTTTTGCGCACCCTAGAAGTGGGGAAAACGGGGCAAACCTTCATTATTGACGATGCCGGGTTCATTGTCGCCAGTTCTACCCTACCCCAACCCTTCACGGTGCAAGATGGGAAAGCCCAACGGATTGCAGCGGCAGAAGCCCCCGATCCCTTACTCAGGTCCAGTACAGAATATCTCCTCGCCCACTTCCAAGATCTCAATCACATTCAGACCCCCCAACAACTGGATTTCACCCTCGCTGGTCAGCGTCAATTTCTCCAAGTGATGCCCTTCAGGGACAATCAGGGGTCGTCGTGGCTGATTGTAATTGTGGTGCCAGAAGCGGATTTTATGGCCGAAATTAACCGCAATACCCAACGCACGATCGGCCTTTGTGTTTTAGCCCTCGGAGGAGCCATTGCGTTAGGGGTGGTCACCTCTGGTTTGATTGTGAGGCCGATCCAACGCCTCGATCGCGCTTCCCAAGCGATCGCGACCGGACAATTAGAGCAAACTGTTCAAATACAGGGCATTCAGGAACTCGAATCCCTCGCCCAGTCCTTTAATCAGATGTCCAAGCAACTGCAATCCTTCTTTGAGGAGCTAGAGGATCGGGTTGAGCAACGGACCTATGAGCTACGCAAAGCTAAGGAATCAGCAGAGGTAGCTAACCATGCCAAAAGCCAGTTTCTAGCCAACATGAGCCATGAGCTGCGCACCCCCTTGAATGCCATTATTGGCTTTTCCCAGATCATGGGCCGAGATCCAGCACTATCCGAAGAGCAAAAGGAAAATATCAGCATTGTCCAGCGCAGTAGTCTGGGGCTGTTGGATCTGATCAATGACATTTTAGATATGTCTAAAATCGAAGCAGGTCAGCTTGCCTTGCATTGCACTGTCTTCGATCTCCATGATTTGATCGACACCCTGGAAACCATGTTTCGTCTGCGGGCGGATCTCAAGGGTTTGCATCTCCAGTTTGAGCGGGATCAGGAGTTGCCACAATTTGTGGAAACCGATGCGAAAAAATTACGCCAGGTACTCATCAACCTCCTGGGTAATGCGATTAAATTTACCCAATCGGGGCAAGTCAAGCTTCATGCCCAATGGGTCGCCATGCCCCCGGACGATCGCGCCCCTGTGCCAACGGCGATCGCGGCTTCCCCCAACTCCCGCTTTTTGGGCAAGCTCCGGTTTACCATCCGGGACACCGGGCCAGGGATTGCCCCGGGCGATTTACAGCGTATTTTTGATCCCTTCACCCAAACCGAAGCAGGCAGTCGCCAGGAAGGGACAGGGTTAGGCTTGACCATCAGTCGTCAGTTTGTAGCGTTACTAGGGGGCCAGATCCAGGTAGAGAGCGCGATCGGGGTTGGTTCCACATTTGGGTTTGACCTGTGGGCCAACCAGACCCCTGCCCCCGCTGACCC
>NZ_JBRCAD010000027.1:0-13655 GCF_053493415.1 Trichothermofontia sp.
GGGTGGAGATTCTCACGGACTTATTGACCGAGTTAAGTGAAATGGGCAGTTATAAGGCGGGAGCCGCGATCGCGGCCAAAACCCTGTCACCCCGGTGTCGGGTGGTGGGCGTAGAACCCCAGCTGGCGGATGATGCGACCCGTTCGTTCTATAGCAAAACCCTGCAAACCGTCACCAACCCTGACACGATCGCCGATGGGGCACGGACGCCGTCCTTGGGAAAGATTACATTCCCGATCGTCTTGCATTTAGTTGATGAGATGGTCACGGTTTCCGAGGCTGAAATTATTGCCGCCATGCTCTTCCTCTGGCAGCGGTTGAAGTTAGTCGTGGAACCAACGGGGGCACTGGCAACGGCAGCCTTATTAAGTCGCAAACTGCCCACAATGCAGGGGCGGGTCGGCGTGATCTTGAGTGGTGGGAATGTGGATTTACCCCAGCTTTTAACCTTGATCCCCAGGGAGTTGTCTACTGATATTGGCCCCTAGTCGTGGGTGGTAAGGCCGTGGGAAACGGGGTGCGGATCGTCACGACAGCAGCGCTCAGGGATGTCGAAATGTAAAGCGAGAATCTATAGTCATATGAAAATTTGGCTGCGATCGTTGGTTTTGTAGGTCACAATAATGCCTACGAGTTAGAGTGAGTGCTCATGCTTCCCAGCCGCAGCTACGCCCCGGCCCCGCCCCAAGAAACGGAAACCCGTGCCCGCATTTTGCTCTCAGCCCGTCGGTTGTTTGCCAACCAGGGCTATGACGGCACGACCACACGGGATTTGGCCCAAGCAGCGGGAGTGGCTGAGGGAACGTTGTTTCGGCATTTCACGAATAAAAAAGCCATCCTGGTAGAGGTGGTGACCCAGGGCTGGGTGGAGATTCTCACGGACTTATTGACCGAGTTAAGTGAAATGGGCAGTTATAAGGCAGTGGCCAAGGTGATGCATCGCCGGATGCTTCATTTCCGCGAAAATGCCGATTTGTTAAAAGTTTGTTTTATGGAATCCCAGTTCCATCCTGACCTGCGCGATCGCATCCAAAAGGAAGTCATTGACAAGATGATGGATGTGGCGGAGGCATTTTTTCAAACTGCAATGGATCGGGGGGTTTATCGCCGGATGGACCCAAAAATTGTGGCACGGGTATTTTTGGGGATGTTTACGGTGGCCGGGTTTAGTCAGGATACGATTATGGAACCAGGGACCTCACCCAAGGCGATGCAGGAGATGGCCGAAGGGATTGCGGATATTTTCCTGAATGGGGTATTGGCCGCTAGTTGAATTCGTTGGCTTGTATAAGGGTTGACCCAGCCTACCGCAATTAAACGTGATGACTGGTATTTTTTTAGGCTAGAGCGGTGCCTGCCACCCCGTCAGGGGGTGTACCCGTTGCAGTTCCGCACTCATCGCCCCATGTAGGTGGCCATTGCTAGCCAGAATGCGCCCCGATGACAACACAAAGGGACTGCCATCATAGGCCGTCACTAGCCCCCCGGCTTCCTCTACGAGTACCACCCCCGCCGCCAAATCCCACGGCGACAGCCCCCGCTCCCAATAACCGTCTAACCGCCCACAGGCCACATAGGCCAGATCCACCGAGGCCGAGCCGCCCCGACGCACGCCTTGCGTCAGATGGGTGAAGTGGCAAAATTCGGCGTAATTGTTATCGGGGGTCTCCCGGCGATCGTAGGCAAACCCCGTCACCAGCAAACTCTCCCGGAGGGTTGCCGTTGCCGATACCCGGATGGGTTCCCCATTGCAGGTCGCCCCCAACCCCTTGGCAGCACAGAATAGCTCATTCATCAACGGCGCAAACACCACCCCCACCTGAGGAACCCCGTGGACCAACAGCGCGATCGAGACGGCATAAAACGGGTACTGGTGGGCAAAATTGGTGGTCCCATCCAGGGGATCGATCGCCCACAGGTAGGGGCTATCCCCCGGTCCCGCCAGCCCCGACTCCTCCGCCAAAATACCGTGTTCCGGGAAATGGCGCTTGAGGATAGCAATCACCGTCGCTTCCGAGGCCTGATCGGCCTCCGTCAGGAGATCCCCCGGTCGGCCCTTTTCCTGAATCGACGCTAATTTGCCGTAGTAGGTTTGGAGTTGTGCCCCCGCCGCCAGGGCAGCCTCCGTCGCGATCGCTAAAAATTCTTGCATGGGACCCGTTCACCGCCTGCCAATGATTTAATCCACCCCATTACCCTGAATCACTTGCTTCAAGGTTGTCAACGTTTCCAGGCCAATAGCCCCTCGGCGGTGGCCCTTTTGGCTCGACATCCCCAGGGCAATATCACGGGCACGCTTGGGATTGCGGGTAAACTGGGGTGAGGCATTGATGTAGACCGCTGCACTGGTCACCCCGATCGCAAACTGGCGACTCTCGCGATAGGACTCGGTAATCAGACAATCGGCGTGGCCGCTACTGTAGTGATTGATCCAGGTGATCGCGGTCGCCAAACTATCCACCCACTTAAAAATCACCACCCTATCCAAGGCCGACTGGCTCCAGTCCTCCGGGGCCGTGGGTTCCAACTCCGGGAATTCCGCCACCAGGGCCTCATCCCCCTTTAGCCGAAAGCCGTGCTCGCGTAAGTGACTCCAGAGCGAGGTTAGGGCAGCGGGATTCTGCTTGGTGTGGACCAGAACCTTTTCGATCGCATTCACCGCATCCGGTTCCCGGCGATGGCTTTCCAAAATGACCCGACGCACCATCTCTAAACTGCCCGATGCGGACCAGTAAAGATAACAATTACCAATCGCCGTGCGCAGGACAGGGGCCGTCGCCTGCCGCACCACCTGTTGCACTAAACTGGGCCGTCCGTAGGGGATCACGAGATTGATCCAGGCATCCTGGGTGACCAGATCCCGAATCGAACTGCCCTGTTCACTGGCCAGGTGGGTCACACAGGCCAGGGGAAACGAAACCTCTTCCAGGGCTGCCTGCAAAGCCGCCGCGATCGCCTGGTTGGAATGGCTGGCCTCGTTGCCGCCCTTCAGGACTAAGCTATTGCCCGTGCGTAAACACAAGCCCGCCGCGATCGCCGCCAACTCTGGTAACGCCTCATAGACGAGGGCAATCACACCCAGGGGCATATGCTGGGCATAGGATTGGCAATTTTCGACCGGATATTTAGTAGAGATGACCTGTTGAATGGGGTCCGACAGGTCACTGAGCTTTTGCAAAACTTGGACAGCGGTTTGGAGACGCTCCGGTGTGAGCTTCAGCCAGTCCAGGATCAGGTCCGGCATGGCCATTTCATGACTGGTCTCCAGATCGAGGGTATTGGCTTCCAGAATAGCGTCCTGACGTTCCCGCAGGTTTTGGGCCATTGCCCGTAGGGCACGGCTGCGATCGCTGCCGCTGACCTTGGCCAGATGGATCGCCCCTTGGGCTGCTTCCTGGACCGCTGTCAGGACCGCCGCAGCGGGATCAGCTTGAGAAGTCGGTGAATGCTCCATCATCTGCTTACCGCCGATAGGCTAACCACTGTAGCAGCGGGATGATCAGGATCAGCAGCAGCGGGATCATTACCAGAACCAGGTTCATATCCGGGCGGGCAATCAACACCAGCAGCAGCCAGACAATCGGTAGCATCAGAATCGTCAACGCTAGGGGTAAATAGCTGTCCTGCAAGCCGGAATGTGCCCGATGCCATTGGTGGCCCGTCCAACGCCAGGCCTGCTTATAGGGATAGTGGGTCGAGAGTTGCTCGATGACATAGCCATTCTCCTGCACCACAAAAATTTGCTGACAGCGATCGCAGCCGAGGGCTTCCGTGAGGGCGATCGGGATCAGGCGTCCCCGCCGCCGACAGGGGCAAGGGTAATCCGTATTTAGATCGACTTTTGGTGTCTTTTGCACGGGGACAGATTCAGCTAACCAAAGGTTAGGGGAAGCGAGGGTCAGTAGCCTGAGGATTCGGGCCAAGAGCCGAAAATCCCGGTCAACCAGAGGCGCACAGTAGGGCGGTATCACCAGTAGCGGTCTTCACCAACGAGGTTCCCCGATGAGGTAACCGAGTCTCCCCTACCCTGTCTCTCCTACTATTATTAGATACTATTCAGATCGATGCTATTAGGAACGAATGATTCAGCAGCAAATCCCTAAACTAACCCCTTAAAGTAAACAACTGTAAACGGCCCTGAGGTGACGACATCCCTCTTGCCGATCGCCCCAGTGGCTCCTGCGGCCCCTGTCGCCCTCACCCATGCCTAACTGCCTGGTATCCGATCGTCAGACCATCGTCCGCAAGCAGCGCGAGTCGTAATGCATAGGAAATTGAGCAACTTCACGCAGCGATTATCACCTGGCCATGCCTGGCTGCTCTGTACACTCATCCTGCCTACGGTGATGTACGCGCCGTCAGGGGTGGCTCAGAGCAACTCTTGTGTGAATTATTGGGTTAATAGTCGCACGGGCCAGTCTGAGTGTTTGGATGCGGATGCCAATTCCCAGACGCCCACTATGGCTCCACCGGCATCCCCTAGTCCCCCATCCAGCCCTGCCCGGCCAATGGAGACGCCCACCAAACCCCTCTCGGGTCAGCCCGCCAAGGCACCGAGCGCTGCGGAAGCCTTTTTAAACCGGCTTCAGGCGTGTCAACCCGGTGAAATTTCTATCCCCCACCCTCTCGCCCGCCTCATTGCCCCCGATCTGATGGCACGCACTGTGATTAAGGGATGGCAGGATAATCGCTGCCTTGTCGAGTACTTTGCCCAATCAGCCCTGGAACCCCGGGTAGAACAGATGTCTGTCCGCTGTTATTTGCCACCAGCAACCCTTGCCCTCTTAACGGATGAGCAAGCCTATGAGGAGGCCAGATATTATGCTCGAACCGGTCAGATTATGAGGAATATGAATGCGGCTGCCACCCAGCGCTATCGCACGATTTCTGCGGCCATGTCATCCGTCTGCCAGGGCATGAGTAATGGCCAACCCTTGCGTTCCCAATTCTAATGTTGCCCCCGATCGCCCCCATGCCGGATCTCGTGACCCCTCGCCCGATCGTTCTCACCAACGCCCAACTGCCAGGTCTGTCAGGCTCCCATACGACGGTTTTGCAACCGGGTGCCATTGTCCAGCAATGGCCAGGACCCGTTATCCCTAACTCAGATTTAGGCGATGCCCTCGTGATCGATCTTCAGGGGGATTGGCTCTCCCTCGGTGGGGTCGATCTCCAGATCAATGGTGCCCTCGGGCTGGCATTTCCTGATTTAACTGAGGCCGATGGCACTGCCCTCCAGGAAATTTGCCGCACCCTCTGGCAGCAGGGGGTTGATGGCTTTTTGCCCACAATTGTGACCACCCGCCTTGACAAGATTCACCGTGCCCTAGCGGCGATCGCCCACTTTATGACTCAACCGCCCGCACCGGAAACGGCGCAGATTTTGGGTGTTCACTTGGAGGGGCCATTCCTCAATCTGGAGAAACGGGGGGCACATCCGGCGGCGTATTTGCAACCCCTGACGCTGGATACGGTGAAAACAGTGCTGGGGGACTATGCCGCGATCGTCAAGGTGATGACCCTGGCCCCGGAGTTGGATGGGACGGGGACCGTGATTCCCTACCTGCGATCGTTGGGCATCACCGTCAGCCTCGGTCACTCCCAGGCAACCGCAGCCCAAGCCCGTACTGCCTTCGCCCAAGGGGCCAGCATGGTCACCCACGCCTTCAATGCCATGCCGGGATTACATCACCGGGAGCCAGGGTTACTGGGGGCTGCCTTGACCACGCCGGGGGTTGCCTGTGGGGTGATTGCCGACGGTCAGCATATTTGCCCCACGATGCTGGATCTGTTATTGCGGATGACCGCAACCCCTAAAGCAGCCGATGGGGGGGGTCCCTTGTTCCTCGTCAGTGATGCCCTCGCTCCGTTGGGACTCCCCGACGGGACCTATCCCTGGGACGATTCTCCTGGGGAGACGCTGCGCGAACGCCAGATCACCGTGACCCAGGGCACCGCTCGCCTGGGGGATGGCACTTTGGCGGGGACAACCTTGCCCTTGCTGGCGGGGGTACAAAACCTGGTCCAGTGGGGGCTGTGCGATCCGGGCCGGGCGATCGCCTTGGCAACCCAAGCCCCACGGGCCGCGATCGGGCTGCCCATCGGGGAATCTCCCCTGGCCTCCCCCTTGCGCTGGCACCACGATCCTCAAACCGGGCAACTTCACTGGCAGCGGCTGCTAAGCACCAACCGGAGTGGCCTTGGGAGGGCTTGATGCGAGGACTCGCGTCAACCGGATGCAGGGCTGAGATAAATTTTTTCGGGAATCTGGTAAAAGCCCGTCCATTTTGGGTGGGATGGTGTACTCTATGGCACAAGAAAACCCGCCGGACGGCGGGTGTTGATGTGAGAAGAGGGCGGTTGAACGCTGCATACGTTTGACCGCCATTTTTATCTTCGCTCAGATCTTCCGTCTGGTCATGCCCTTAGTAGCATTTCTCTATAGTGACGATCGCGACGCCTAAGCGGGATCGGCAGGTTGATCCGGGTCAATGTCTTGCGCCACATGGGATTCAGGCGGCGGCACCAGGGTGAGCGGTGGGGGAGGCGTTGCTGCGGTCGATGCAAAGTTTTTTGACGTTTCCACCGGGCTGCTGGCTGTTGGGGGGGGATTACGGCTGGCATCGGACTCAGGTGCGGCATAACGGGAGCGCGATCGGTCCTGCAATAGCCGACTAACCTGTTCGATCAACCCACCCAATTTACCCTCATCCAGCAGGGTATCCACAAACTGAAGGCCACTGGTGGACAGCAGCAGTTGACTGATGTCGGGGCTAGCCCCTCCCCCATTGTTCCCCCCAAAGCTATAGACGCGGGCATCCCCCAGGACACCGGGTTGGGGAGCCAAGGCCAGCAGGATCTCTGGTAATTTATCGATGAAGGCGGGGCCAAGGCTGTTGATCAGGTCCGCCGTCAAGTTGCCCGTGCTAATGTGATTGCGGGCGGCGATGCCAGCGGCAATACCCTCCGCTTCCGCCACTGCCCGATCGCGATTCGCTAGGGCCAGGGTGCGGATCGAGGCAGCTTCCAGTTCGGCAGCCTGCCGGGCAATTTCCGCCTGCCGCCGCCGCCGGAAGACATCAATTTCCACCAGGTTTTGCTCGGAGATGCGCTGCTTCTGGGCCTCCTGTTCAGCGGCAAGGACAGCCAACCGCTGTTGCCGTTCGGCAATTTCGATCTCGGTGGCGGTTTGCACCCCGGCTTCGGCTTTGGCCCGTTCGGCTTCGGCGGCCAGACGTTGTTGTTCCTTCTCGGCGATCGCGATCGCCGCGTCCTGTTGGGCAAGGCGGGAGAGGCGTTCAGCTTCCGCCACCTGCACCTGGGAGGCCAACCGGGCTGACTCCACCGTTTGCTGCCGTTGAATATTGGCAACTTCCGCCTCCTGTTGCTGCAAGGCTTGGGCGACCTTTAACTGCTTCTGCCGTTCCTCTAGGGCGATGTCGGCATCAATCTGGCTCTGTTGGACAGCCAACTGCTGCCGGATTTTTTCCTCCTCCACAGATTGCGTTTGCAGGATTTTATTCCGCTCAGTCTTGGCGGTTTCCTTGTCCTTAGCCTCCTGGATTTCCCGCTCCCGCTGTGCCCGTAGGGCTTCAATTTCCAACTGTTGCGCCAGTTTGGCACTCTCGGTTTCCTGGACAATGCGCAGGGATTGCTTCTCTGCATCCAATTCCCGCTGTTCGATCGTCACCTGGGTGGTGAGTTCCACCTCGCGCTTTTGCTGGATAGATTTCTGAATGGTCTCCGTCCGCAGGCGCACACCTTGGGCATCGAAGAAATTATTCGTGTCGTAGGTGTCGCTCTCTTCAATTTCGGAAATGGCAATATTATTCAGCGTCAGCCCCACCCGTTTGAGATCCTGTTGAATCAGGTTCAAGACTTCATCGGCAAAGCCCAACTTATCGGAATCGATTTCCGCCAAGCTCTTACGTTTTGCCGCCGCTCGGATGGCATCGTCCGCCCGTTTTTCCAGGGCATCTTTGATATTCTCCGCCGTAATCCGTCCCTGTTGGGAAAGACGCGCCGCCACGGTCAGTACATCCTGCTCGTTAGGACTGACGCAGACATAGAACGTTACCCGCATATTGGCCCGCAGGTAATCCTGGGTGCGCACCGCCAGTTTGCCCGTGCGTTCTACATCAATCGAAATTTCCCGTAACGGTACCCGCGTCAACTCATGGAATCCCGGCAGGACCACACACCCCCCGTTCAAAAACACCGATTTTTTGCGATTACTGCCAATCCCAATGCGCACAAACGCCTCGTTGGTCGGCGTGATCACATACACCCGCGTGTAGGCCCACACCCCAACCAAAATCAGGAAAATCACGCTCGCAAACACACCGGCAAAGAACGGCACCTCCCCGATTTTGAACCCACCCCTCCCTGGGAATTGGGCCAAAACGAGTGCAGGCGGCGGGTCCAATTTGGAATTTGGAATTTGGAATTTGGAATTTTGCGCAGTCAGCGGTGTCGTCGCCGGCCCGCTGGCGATATCCGTCGAGCGGGCGATCGCTGGTTGGATCGCGGCGGCTGGGCCTGTTGGCGATAGGATGGGCAGCCCCACGGGCAGTTGCAGGGCGGCGGCGGTTAACAGGGAGCGGGAAAGGGTGAGCCAATAACGCATAACAATACCTAACGCAATCGTTTTCTGGAATTCGGACGAGCAGGTCCCTCGGCCAACCACTGCTGTTCGTCAAGACTGTCTTTGGCAATGACAACATACCCCTGGTCATCCTGGTAATCAATTACCCAAATGGGGGTACCCCGGCGGGGAACAACGGTTGCCCACTCTGGCAACACCGCATTGACGGTGACTAAATTATGGGCCGCATCAATCACATCCACTTGGCCAATCTTGCCCGATCGCAGGGGGGGGACTGCCGCCGAACTGACGGTGCCGCCACAGCCAATCAGCCGTTCACTGCTGGCATCTTCACCAAAGGCGGCAAACAAGAGGCCGAGGGGACGGGCCAACCAACTGCCGATCGTGAGGCTCAGCGCCAAGGAGCCAAAGAAAATCAGGCCACCCCAGCCCAAGATTCGGGTGGGGATGGCCCCCAAGCGGTGCCCGAAGCTCACGTTCAAAATCCAGCCAATGAGGCCCCAGAAGCAAAGATCGATCGCCAAGAGCAGCACCAGGGGCACCTTGCCAACCCCTAACCAACCGAGCACTTGGAGCAGGCCGATTCCCCCCTCCACCTCAGTATCTGTATCGGCGTCCAGATCCCATAATGACTCAGGAGCACCTGCCTCGATCATCATGTCGAGATCGGTATCGAGATCGACCTCCATTTCGGCCTCCGTCTCGCCCCCGCCCGCGAGGATGACCATTAGCAGCAGCCCCATCCCAAGACCGAGGAAAATCCAGTAGGGCAGGTTGGCTGGATGAAAAAGCATAATCGTGACGACTGAGTCGGTGTCCTAGTCTTAGTTCACCCTAACGGTAACCTCCGTGAGACAGCAAAATTGAAAAATTTCGCAATCTTCCGGATAGGGGGCGGGTATTCCTTGGAAATGGGGTCAGCAATAGCCCCATGCCTTAGGGGTTACCGAGGCGCAATGGTGCTCGCTTACCCGGTTGGCTAACGGTCCGATCAAGGCATCCTCCCCCAAGGGGCCTCCCAGCACTTCTAACCTAACCCAGGGATCTAGCTAAGATGGGAAACGTATCCCGCTGTACCTCAGGCAAGACTTCGTTAACGATTCCTAGGGGAACGCTCACACCCCATGCTGATCAAGTTATAGACTACTGAGATGCGTTATGAAGACTTTATGCTATGGTGCGATCGTCTGGAGCAAAGATCAGGTACGTCATGGGATTGAGCGTCGGTTAGGGCTGATTTCAGCGTTGGGTGTATTACGGTGCCCTGCGGATGCGGGCGGCACAGTCAGCCAGATGGATACGCAGTCGCGCTAGGTCTTGATTGTGTGGGATAAAACGGCTGTGATTTTCAATTTGTTATGTCGCTTACAATGGCAATCTCCTGAGGCTCCCTTGCAACACCCAACTGCTAGCCCCCAGCCAACTTTACCCATGAAACCGGCACGACTTCACCGGCGATCGCTGAGTTTGCGGACAAAACTGCTCATTGTCTTTAGCATCCTGTTCAGTCTGGTGTTTGCGGGCGCGTTTTACTGGTTTTATACCTTCACGACGGAGAAAACGCTCACCAGGCTACGGGCGGATATGCGAGCCACACTGAAGGGAGCCGCCCACGGGGTTGATGTTGAGGAATTGTGGGCACTGTACCAGACGGGCGAGCGCAATGCGGTTGGCGCTTCCGATGACGATCGCTATCAACGCCAGTTACGTTGGCTGGAAGTTGTCCACCAGATCGAACCCCGCGTTTGGTTGTATTCCTATGTGGTCGGTCCTGCCGATCGCAATCGCCGCATTGGCCCTGCGGCTGTTCCCCCCGATGCCTTGGAGATTGTGTACCTGGTTGATCTCTGGCTGATTCGTGATCCCCAGAAGGCTGCTGACTTTCTGGAATCGGCCCCCGCCAACCTCGACTTGGACTTGCTCCGGGAGCGGCAACTGATCGAAGTATCGAGTATTTATAGTGACAAATGGGGCAGTTGGCTATCGTCGTCGGTGATTCTGGACGATACGGGTGAGCAATTGTTGATGCTAGGGCTGGATATTGAGGCCGATTATGTCCTGCAAATCCAACACGCTATCCGGCAACGGGTGGGGCTAGCCTTTATCCTGACCTATAGTATTTTCTTCACCTTAATTTATTTACTATCGGGGGTCCTGACCCATCGCTTGCGGGATCTCACCAACGCGGCGGAGGCTATTCGGTTCGGTAATTATCAAATCGCCCCCCTGAGCTTTGCCGATCATGATGCATTCCCCGATGAAATGCATACCCTCGCCGCGGCGTTCAACAGCATGGTCGCGGGTATCCGATCCCGTGAGGCGCTGATTCGTCAGGGCAAGCAAGCCGAGTATGAAATGCGCTTAGCCCTGCAAAAGGAGCGGGAATTGAATGAGCTGAAATCCCGTTTTGTCTCAATGGTTTCCCACGAGTTACGCACGCCAATGACGGTGATTCGGACCTCGCTGGAACTGTTGCAGCGCTACGGGCACCTCGCCCCAGCCGCGAAACGGGAGGAGTATTTTGGGCTGGCCCAGTCGGCAGTGGTCGCGATGAACCAATTGATCGAAGATGTGCTGACAATCGGGAAGGCCGAGGCGGGGAAGCTGGAACTGAATCCGGTGGAGTTGGATTTGGTCAAGTTCTGTCGGGGCATTGTGCAGGAATTGCAAATGGGTGCCCAGCAGGCGATTCGATTACAAACCCCGGCAACCCCCCTCATGGTGTATTTAGATCCCCAATTGCTGCGATCGATCCTAACCAACTTGCTGTCCAATGCGATTAAATATTCGCCGAACGCCACGCCGATCGTGGTGCGCATCCGGGGGGATGATACCCACGTCAGCCTGGAGATCCAGGATCAGGGGATTGGCATTCCCAGGGATGATCAAACCCGCCTTTTCCAACTGTTCCATCGGGCCAGTAATACCACCAACATTCGGGGCACAGGGTTAGGGTTGGCGGTGGTCAAGCAGTGTGTGGTCCAGCATGAGGGCCAGGTGAGTTTCCATAGCCAGGAAGGCCAGGGCACAACTTTTACCGTGCGCTTACCGCGCTACGTCCAACCCACACTAACCGCGACCAGTGTGCCGGAAACGGGCCGCGAGAGTGAGTAAGGCGATCGCACGCAGGTTCGTTAAAACAGGAAATAACGCTGGGCCATTGGCAGGACTGTCGCGGGTTCGCAGGTGAGTAACACCCCATCGGCCCGCACTTCGTAGGTTTCGGGATTGACTTCCATCCGGGGCAGGGCATCATTCAGTTTCATCGCCCGTTTGCTCAATTGGCGAATATTGCCCACGGCGATCGCCGGCTTTTGTAACTTCAGGTGTTGGGCAACGTCCTTGTCGATCGCCGCCTGGGACATAAAGGTGAGCGATGTAGCCGCGATCGCGCCGCCAAAATTGCCAAACATGGGGCGGGTATGGACGGGCTGGGGCGTCGGAATACTAGCATTGGCATCCCCCATTTGGGACCAGGCAATCAGGCCGCCCTTGAGGATAATTTCCGGTTTCACCCCAAAAAAGGCCGGACGCCAGAGACACAGGTCCGCCAGCTTCCCCTCTTCAACCGAACCCACATACTGGGCAATGCCGTGGGTGATCGCCGGGTTGATCGTGTACTTGGCCACATACCGCTTGGCGCGGAAGTTATCGTTGCGATCGGAATCCTCTGGCAGCGGTCCCCGCTGTACCTTCATCTTGTGGGCGGTTTGCCAGGTGCGGAGGATCACCTCCCCCACGCGCCCCATTGCCTGGGAGTCGGAGGCAATCATACTGAAGGCCCCCAGGTCGTGCAAGATGTCCTCAGCGGCGATCGTTTCCCGACGAATGCGCGATTCGGCAAAGGCCACGTCTTCCGGGATACTGCGGTCTAGGTGGTGACAAACCATCAGCATATCCAGGTGCTCTTCCAGGGTATTGGCCGTATAGGGCCGCGTCGGGTTGGTCGAAGAGGGCAACACATTTAGTTCACCGCAGACCTTAATAATATCGGGGGCGTGGCCCCCGCCAGCGCCTTCGGTGTGGTAGGTGTGAATGACGCGATGCTTAAAAGCGGCGATCGTATCTTCCACAAACCCCGACTCGTTCAACGTATCGGTATGAATCGCCACCTGAACATCGTAGCGATCGGCCACACTTAGACAGGTATCGATCGCGGCTGGGGTGGTACCCCAATCCTCATGGAGCTTGAGACCGATCGCTCCTGCTTCTACCTGCTCATTGAGCGCTTCCGGTAAACTGCTATTGCCCTTGCCCAAAAAGCCCAAATTCACTGGAAACGCATCGGCAGCCTGGAGCATCCGGTAGAGATTCCAAGGCCCAGGGGTACAGGTGGTCGCATTAGTTCCCGTCGCGGGTCCCGTGCCACCGCCAATCATCGTGGTGATGCCGGACGCGATCGCCGTTTCAATTTGCTGGGGGCAAATAAAGTGAATGTGGGCATCAATCCCACCAGCGGTGAGGATCATTCCCTCCCCGGCGAGGGCTTCGGTGCCTGGCCCGATGATAATATCAACATTGTCTTGAATGTAGGGATTTCCGGCTTTGCCAATCTTAGCGATCCGGCCATCTTTAATGCCAATATCCGCCTTAACAATCCCCCACCAGTCGAGAATTAAGGCATTAGTAATCACCAGATCCACGGCTCCCGCCGTATTCGGAATCGGGGACTGGCCCATGCCATCCCGGATCACCTTACCGCCGCCGAATTTCACCTCATCGCCATAGGTCGTGAAATCCCGTTCTACTTCAATGATCAAGTCCGTATCCGCAAGGCGCACGCGATCGCCCACGGTGGGGCCATAGGTTTCGGCGTAGGCACGGCGATCCATGCGATAGCTCATGGTTGGACTCTCCCAATAATGGACAGGCTGCTTTGACAACTCCCCGGCCTAAAGGCGCGGGGATGCTTGGCTCACAGGGTGTCTTAGACATTGCCCTCACCAAGCTTCTTGACGATGTGCCCCACCGCTGCAATCCCGCGCTGCCTCACTACCTGAGCTGCTGCTACATCCCGATGCGCGGTGTAGCCACACTCTGGGCAGTGATG